>JAHEEG010000199.1 GCA_024640825.1 Gammaproteobacteria bacterium | reverse complement strand
CCTGTTGAAAATCGCGGAGACGCTGATCGAGCGGGGTCTGAAGATCAAGGTGCTGACTAACTCGCTGAGTACCAACGATGTCGTCATTGCCCATTCCTCGTACGCGCGGTTCCGCAGGAAGATCATCGAGGCGGGTGTGGAGCTTTACGAGCTGCGCGGTGATGCGCAGGTGGCGGCCAGCGAGGCTGCCGAGAACATATCCCTGCACTCCAAATACATCATCTTTGACGACGACGTCGTCTTCGTCGGCTCTCTGAATCTCGACCCCCGATCGCTGTATCTGAATACCGAGCTTGGCGTGGTGCTGAATTCAGCGACCCTGGCGGAACAGCTGCGCGAATACTTCCTCACCATGATCCAGCCGGAAAACGCCTGGCGCGTGCTGAGCACGCCCGAGGGTTTGCGCTGGCAGTCTCCGGCTGAGACCCTCGAAGAAGAGCCGGCAAAGGGCAGCTGGCAGCGGTTCCGCAACTGGCTGTATGGCTTCCTGCCTGTTGGCGGTCAGCTTTGACATGGGCGGGTGTTGCGCTTACCAGAGCATTCGCTTGCCTTGACTGCAGGTCCTGAAGCCACTAACTTTTCGCACGCGAAAATTTGCGTCGCATTTTGCGGGCTGTATTTGGCCTGCTTTTTTGTTAGAGATTGGAGAGGATTAATGGCTAAGTTTCGTTTTGCTCTTATGAGCATTGCGGGCATCTGTGCAATGCTGGTGCTCGACATTGCCCCCGCCTTCGCTGAAATTGAAGAAATCATTGTCACGGCACGAAAGCGTGAAGAGTCCATGCAGGACGTCCCCGTGGCCATTCAGGCCTTCGACGCCGAGCAGATCGACCGCTACGCGGCTACCAACCTGAACGAGCTGGCGGATCTTGCCGTTCAGGTCGGTATGTATCCAGGCTCCTCGGGAAACGGGGCGAATATGGTGATCCGGGGGTACGGTTCCACGGCACTTGACCCGGGTATCGAGGGTAGTGTTGGTGTGAATATCGACGGTGTTCAAACCGATCGCGGACATGTCATTCGACAGGCGTTCTTTGATCTGGAGAGCGTCCAGATCCTGAAGGGCCCCCAGGCTCTGTTTTTCGGCAAGAACAGCCCTGCAGGTGTGGTGGCGGCCACGAGCGCGCTGCCCGGTGACGAGTTCGAGTCCAGCATCTCGGTAGGGTATGAAACCGAGGCTGAAGAGAAGATTGTCGACGGCATGATCTCCGGGCCCGTGACCGACACGCTGGGCGCACGCTTTGCGTTTCGCTACAGCGACAGCGACGGGTGGATTGACAATACTGCAACTTTTGTAGAGAACAGCGGCGGGGAACTCTTCCCGGCCGAGCCCTTTGATTTTCCCGGCGCTGCGACGGATCTGGGTTCTGAGGAACTGTTCGCGGGGCGTTTGACGCTCGATTGGCAACCCACAGATGAATTTCGTGCGACGCTGCGGGTTCTGCGCACCACCATGGACAATGACGGCTACCAGACCGAAGAAAATAACAACTGTTCCGGCCCGTTGCCTATCACTCAAGGCGTTTTCGATCCTAACGGAGACTGCAAGCTGAACGGTAAGCAGTCGCACGGATCCCTGCCGCGAGAGTTGGCGGCGGCATACAGCTTGAACATCGGCAACGGTGATCCGTACGGCAAGTACAACAGCACGCTTTCATCTCTCAACCTCGAGTATGACATTGGCTGGGGTACCATCTCGTCGGTTACCGGCTACTACGACTACGACTACGAGCGCTGGGACAATTTCGACGGCACGAACTTCATCCAGCTGATGGGCCTTCAGGTGGAAGATCAGACCCAGTGGTCGCAGGAATTGCGGGTGCTGACGAATTTTGAAGGGGATTGGAATTTCATGGTCGGCGGGTTTTATGAAACCTTCGAACGGGATTCTGACAATGCCGGAAAGATCGAGAACCTCGGCTTCGATGTCGTGACCGGGTACAGCAATACCTGGGAAGGCGTGTCAACGGTGAACAGCGACACCTATTCTTTCTTCGGCCAGGTGATCTGGAATATCAACGAAGCCTGGGAGCTCACGGCCGGCGCGCGCTACACCAACGACGATAAAGATGCCAAGCAGGGCAACGTGTACGTGAAATCCAATGATCTTATTCCTGGTTCAGGCTTTGGCTTCGACGATCTTCTGTCTCCGGCCGGCGCAGTCATCAGAAGCGATTTCGATGACACGGAGATTTCACCCGAGGTCACTTTGACATGGCGGCCCGACGAAAACGTCACCGTATGGGCTGCCTATAAGAATGGGTACAAGTCGGGGGGGTTCTCTACGAACACCGTGATCAGCGCCGCGGCCACGGGACCCGGCCTGACCTTTGACCCCGAGACCGCCGAGGGCGGTGAGGTCGGTGTTAAGAGCACCCTAATGGATGGCACGCTGAGACTGAATGCCACGGCCTATTACTATAAGTTCGATGACATTCAGATCAGCGTCTTCGACTCCGCAACCACGTCTTTCTCGGTTCAAAATGCGGCGTCCGCGACCACAACGGGCGTCGAAGTGGAAGCGACGTATCTGCTGACCGACAGTCTGACGCTACGGGCCCAACTGGGATACAACGAAGGTGAGTATGACAAGTTCCCGGATGCTGCGTGCAGCTCGATCGATCCAAAGTGCGATCCGGTTACGGGTACTAGAGATCTCAGCAACGAGTCTTTGACCCGGGCGCCAGAGTGGCAGGGTTCCTTCGGCTTTGACTACCAGCAGCCGATCGGCAACAACTGGCTGTTCATCGGCGCCGCCGAAGCGATCTACTCCGACGAGTATCAGACCAATACCAATAACAACCCGTTTTCCATTCAGGAGGACTTCTGGCGTTTCAACGCCCGCGTGGGCCTGCAAACCATGGATGGAACCTGGGATTTCTCGGTGGTTGGCCGCAACCTCGACGACAAGCTGTACCAGGGCGGCCAGGCTGACAAGCCCGGCGGCGTAGACGGCCGCGATCTGTATGGCGGAGTAGTGCGTGGCCGGCAGATCATTCTGCAGGCTACTTACTCCATGTAGTCGGAGCTGGTTGTAAGCAAAGCGGGTCCTCCCCTGAGAAGGGGTGGGCCCGTTTTCGTTTCTGGACTCTGGTAGAAGAGGGGCTGACTTGCGAGGATAGGCGTCTTGTGAAGTCAGGCTGAGCCGTCTGCCCCCTGCAGACAGCACTGCTCATGTTGACGGGTTCAGGAAATTGTCAGGTATGGATGAGCATCTCAATTGGCGCGTGCGGCTGGCCTTCGCCGTGGGGCAGCTGCCGGAAGGGGTGAAATCTGCCGCCTTCGGGTTCTTGCTGCTTTTCTACTACAACCAGGTGCTGGGACTGTCGGGCACGCTGTCCGGCATCGCGCTGTTCATCGCCGTGCTGTTCGATGCGCTCAGCGACCCGCTGGTGGGTTCGCTCTCGGACAGTACGCGTTCCCGCTGGGGGCGCCGGCATCCCTATATGTACGCCGCCGCCATTCCCTTTGCTGCTACCTTCTATCTGCTGTTCGCGCCACCGGCAGGCCTGTCCGAGCTCGGACTTTTCGTGTGGCTCGCGACCTTTGCCGTGCTCACCCGTACCTTTCTTACCTTTTACTCGGTACCCCATATGTCCCTGGGTGCCGAGCTGTCCCAGGGCTACGACGAGCGGACTCTGCTGTCAGCGCTGCGCACCATGATGCAGTTGGTCGGCATGTTTGCCGTGCTGATTGGCGGGCCGCTGGTCTTCTTCCACGCCACGGAAGCGTTTCCCAACGGCCAGTTGAACCCGGATGCCTATCCCGCGTTTGCCGCGGTCGCCTTTGTGGTGATGGTGCTGGGCATCTGGCTGTCAGCCGCCGGCACCCAGGATCAGATACCGCACCTCCCCCAGGCCTCGGCCGAAGACCGGTTCTCGCCTCTGGATACGGTTCGCCAGCTGGCTCGGGCGTTCCGCATCAGCTCCTTCGCTGCGGTGGTGGGCGCGTCCATTGCTGCGGGCATGAATCAGGGCATGGTCCAGGCACTCATTCTCTATACCGGCACCTACTTCTTCGAGCTCAGCCCCGGTCAGATCACGATTCTGTTCGCCGCGTCCGCTTCCGGGGTCATGCTGGGCAGCATGCTCACTCGGCCGCTCTCTAACTTGATTCGGCAGAAGAAGCATCTCTACATGCTGGGCCACATCTGGTACGCGCTCTTCACCACCTATGTCATCATCCTGCGCCTGCTGGACTGGCTGCCTGCCAATGAAGATCCGCTGATCGCGCCGCTGTACATCATCAGCTCGGCGATTTCCGGCATCGGGCTGGGCGTTGCGGTTCCCCTTACCGCGTCGATGATCGCCGACGTTACCGATGAGCACGAGCGCCGCCGCGGCCGGCGCCAGGAAGGCGTTTACTTCGCTGCCGCCTCTTTTGCTGGTAAGGCGGTGGGTGGCTCCGGGGCCATTCTTGCCGGGCTGGTGATCGATCTCGCCGGCATTCCCGCGGGTGCCGACCCCGGCTCGGTCGACCCTGCGGCTGTCGCCCGATTCGGCTGGGCCTTGGGACCGCTGGTGATTCTGATGACCAGCATCGCGTTGTGCTGCATCCATTTTTATGGCATCAGTCGTGCCGAACACGCTGAGACCCTGAAAGCGCTGACCGCCCGGCGGGCCGCTCAGAAGATGCCGGGTTGATACCTGTGAAATATTCCTATCCGCTCAGGCCTTTCTATTCCGCAGGGCCTTCGCGTTGCAGTCGATGTACGCTAGTCTGCAGCCCTGATATTAGAGCAGGAGAGAGGGGATGAACCCGGCGGAATGGATCGATCTGAGCGGCAAAGTCGCCCACGTTACTGGCGCGGCTCACGGCATTGGTGCGGCAATTGCCGAGGCGCTGGCCGCGGCGGGGGCGAAAGTAGCGGTGAGCGACGTGAACGGCGAGGGCGCCGCCCGGACCGCTGAGAAGATCGACGGCCTGGCCATGCAGCTGGACGTCAGCGACCGTTCTGCCGTGGATGCGGCGCTGGCGCGCACCGCCGAGGAACTGGGCTCGCTGGACATCCTGGTCAACAACGCCGGGGTTTACATCGGCTACGGCGGCCCCGTGTGCGAGATTACGGACGACATGTGGCGCACGCTCTGGTCCATCAACGTAGACGGCGTGTTCTACTGCTGTCGAGCCGCGGCTCGGATCATGATCGAAGCCGGCAAAGGCGGGCGCATCATCAACATCGCTTCCACCCAGGCGGTTTCTCCAGGCGTCGGAGTTACTTACGATGGGTCCAAAGCAGCGGTGACCCAGATCACCAGAGCCCTGGCGCTGGAGCTGGGGCCCCACGGCATAAACGTCAACGCTCTGGCGCCCGGGCCCACCTGGGTGCAGGAAGGTGATGCCCCGCCGATGACGGGCGAGGCGCCGCCGCGCTCAGGCGAGCCTCTGGGCGACACGGTAGCCGACCGAATTTCCCGGCTTCCTCTCGGGCACTGGGGCGCGCCCATGGAACAGGGCAAGGCGGCCGTGTTTCTGGCATCTTCCATGAGCGATTTTGTTACCGGTGCTTATCTTCCGGTGGACGGCGGCTGGCTGACTCTCTGACAGGGCCCATTCCGAGCGCCGGAGATTGCCGGTGGATTCATCTATTCAGTTTGGAGATCAACTATGCCACTTGATGGGCAGCTTGAGGGGAAGATCGCGGCCATCACCGGCGGCACCGCGGGTATTGGCCTGGGTATCGCGAGAGCCTTCGTTGCGGAGGGCGCCAGCGTTGCACTGATGGCGCGCAGTCCGGACAAGGGTAACCGCGTAATCGAGGATCTGAACGTCGGCGAGCGCGCGGTGTTCGTAGCGGGGGATGCCACCAGCCAGGAGGATGTTGAAGGATTTATCGACAGCACGGTTGCCCGTTACGGGCGCGTCGACATCCTTGTCAACAATGCCGGTGGCGCCAACGATCTTCAGCCTCTGGTAAACATCACCGACGAAGAGTGGGATCTGGTGATGAAGTGGAACCTTTACTCCACCTTCTGGGCGACCCGGCGGGCCCTGCAGAACATGGTGGCCAACGGCTGGGGCAG
>JAHEEG010000198.1 GCA_024640825.1 Gammaproteobacteria bacterium | reverse complement strand
CTGCAGGCAATTACTACTCCACAGGCGGATAACGACGGGGAATCCCTCCATGAAGCTCTCTAAAAACAAACTGTCTTTGGCCATTGCCCTGGCTGGTTCCACTCTGACTAGCGGTGCTCTCGCGCAGTTGGAAGAGGTACTCGTAACTGCGCAGAAACGTACGGAAAGTGCCCAGGATATTCCCCTGGCGATCAGTGCCTACGGTGCGGATGAACTTAAAGCGATGGATGCCAAAGGCTTTGAGGCCATTGTGCTGCGCACGCCCGGCCTGTCGGGAAGCGGCGACGCCGATACCCAGAGCGTGCTGACGATCCGCGGCATCGGCACCGGCGCCTTCAGCCCCGGCGCCGACAACAGTGTCGGCACCTACTTCAACGAAGTCCCCCTCAGCCGCAATATCGGCGGTATGGGGTATCTCGACGTGGAGCGCATAGAGGTGGTCAAGGGCCCCCAGGGCACCCTTTTCGGCCGCAATACCTCCTCCGGTGCCATCAGTGTCACCAACCAGTGGGCCATACCCGGCGAAAATGAACTCAACCTGCGCGGCGCATGGGGCGATGAGGGGCAGCAGCTCTATGAGGCCATCGGCAACTGGTCCGCCACCGATTCTCTGGCTTTCCGGGTGGCGGCCCGTCATGACGAGCGCGACGGCACCTTTCAAAATGCCGTCACCGGCGATGAGCTCAATGGACGCGACCACGACCAGCTCCGCGTGGGTCTGACATGGGACGTCACGGACGCTTTCACCGTCAACTGGTTCTGGGAAAACTTCAAGATGGAGAATCGCTGGCAGATGGTGGACAACTTCGGCGTCTGGGGCAATGACCTCTATGACGACAAGATCCGGGTCAACGACGAGCCCAAGCAGGAGATCGACGCCGATTTTTCCGTGCTGCGGCTGGGCTGGGACCTGAACGACAGCATGACAATCACCTCGAATACAGGCTACTACAACAGCGACATCACCGCACTGCCCACAGACGCCGACACCGGGGACGTTCCCATTGCCGATTACATTGAACCCTGGGACCTGGAGCAGTGGACCCAGGAATTTCGCCTCAATGTCGAGTGGGAGCGCGTCAGCTGGTTTATCGGCGCAAGCTACTATTACGAAGAGGCCCAGGCTGTAACCCGGCTGACCGTCTACGAGGACCCGGGCCTCGACGTACTGTTCGAAGACGAGGGTTTGTGCCTGGTCGCGGAGGAATTCGACCTCAGCTGCGGTATTCACAATGAACTCAGCGACGGCAAGAATGAAACGACCAGCTATGCTGTCTACGGCGATCTGGTTTGGGACGTGACCGACCGCCTGCAACTGACGGTCGGCGCCCGCTACACCGACGAAGAAAAGGAGATGTCCCTCAACACGCCGCTGACCGATTCCACCACGACCGCGTTGATCGGCGTGGTGACCGGGACGCCCGACAATGCCATTTTTTCCTATACCCCCGGCACCATCAAGGAGAAGAAATCCTGGGACTCCTTCGACCCGCGCGTCGCGGTGGACTACCTGATCGGCGAGGACACCCTGCTCTATGCGAACTATGCCAAGGGCTTCAAGTCGGGTGGTTTCAACCGTCAGCCGATCGCTCCGGGTTCGGACGAGATCCTCGCATTTGATCCGGAGGAGAACAATGCCTATGAGGTCGGCATCAAGACCGATTTCTGGGATCAGCGAGCACGCCTCAACGTGGCTGCCTTCTTCTACGACTACTCGGATTTCCAGCTGGAGACCAACCGGGACGCCTCGATCCTGATCCAGAACGTGGCCGACCTCGAAACCAAGGGAATCGAGGTCGACGGCACCTTCCTGATCGGTGACAGCATCGACATTCGGATTGCCTATGCCTACCTGGACGCGGAATTCAAGGAGGGTACGATCGACGACGGGGCCGGCAACATCGTCGACCTCTCCGGCAAGAACGCGATTCGCTCCCCCGAGAACACTTTCAGCATAGCGGGCACCTGGAACGTGACCGACCAGATCGACGTTCGGGCGGAATACGCCTACACAGACGACATGTTCTATACCGCAGACAATCTCAGCGAGCTGCAGGCGGACGACTACAGCCTGATCAATGCCCGTCTCGATTACAACAGCAGCAGCGGCAGGTGGGGTGTGTCCCTTATCGGCGACAACCTGACGGACGAGGAGTACGTGAATTCGATGATCGATTTCCTCCTGCCCATGTCCTTGCCCGGCTTCGGTCGCACCGTGCGCTTTGAGGCCCGCTACAATTTCTTCTAGTGAAAATGGCAGCTGCCGCACGCTCCCTCGGCGACAGTCTGCAACTGGAAGATCGATTGGCCCGCTTGCAGCGGGCCTTTTTTTAAGGGCAGCGACTCAGCCTGGAGGCAACCGCAGTGACGTCACGGGAAGAGCGTCTCAACGAACCCCGGGTTATCGGCCTGACGGTGGTGGTCGGTTCCCTGCTATCATCGCCGGCCTGCGGTTGGCGGCACTGATATGCTACTGCTGTAGCTGGTGGCGATTGAAGGAGAACGACGATGCCGCAGGCGAAAACTACCAATCCGTTTGATAGCGCCCCGATTATCCTCGCGGCGCTGGGCATCTCGGCCATCGGCGCCCTGTTCTATAATCTGCTGCCGCTCTTCCTGGGCACAGCGCAGGATTTTCGCCAGCTCAGCAACCGGCAGATCGGCTTCATCAGCTCGGCCTTTTTCCTGGGGTACAATGCGGTCACGGTCTGGGCCTTTTTCTGGATCCGGCGCTGGAGTTGGCGCACCGTCACCTGGATTGCCCTGCCGGTCGCGGTGCTCGGACTGTTGGCCGGCGCGTGGTCGGAAAGCTACCTGATGCTCTTGCTAACCACCGTCGTAGCGGGCGGTGGCTTCGCCGCTCTCTACGGCATCGGCACCACGGTACTGGCTGACACCAGCAACCCCGCCAGGTGGTACGGGGTCAAGATTGCGGCGGAAGCATTCCCGGGCGCCGTGCTCCTCTTCGTGCTACCCGCCACGCTCATTCCCGACTACGGGTTTCCCGGGATTGTCTACGGAATGCTGGCCGTGTGCGCCCTGCTGCTTCCCCTGCTGCTTACCCTCCCTGCACACGGTCTCAAGGAGCGCGACGAGTTACCCGAGGAGCAACTGCAGGCCGAGTTCGCGGATATAGACCGGCGCCCGATCTGGTCCGCGCTGGCCGCGACACTGCTCTTCTTTACCGCGGCGTCGGGCATGTGGGCCTTCATCGAGCGTATGGGAAAAAGCCTCTATTTCGATGTCGGTGCGATCGGCACCCTGCTCTCCATCACCCTGTTGTTTGCCACCGGTGGCTCGCTGCTGACAGCCTGGCTGGGAGAGCGTTTCGGCAACGTGCGCCCGTTTTATGCAAGCGCCGGCGCGTTTCTCCTCGCTCTGGCGGTCCTCGCCGGCGCGAACGACTTCGCCCCCTACGCTGCGGGCACCTGTCTGTTGACCTTCGCCATCGGCATGGGCCTGCCGTTTGCGATCGCAGAAGTCGCGCAGTTGGATATCGACGGCCGCTTTGTCATCCTCAGCGTCCCCGCGATCGGCCTGGGTGCGATGATAGGGCCCGGTGCGGCAGGCGTGCTTTCGGACAGCGGCAGCTTCGCCCCGGTTCTCGGGGCTGCCGGTGGCGCCATCGTCATGTCAATGCTGCTGATGCGCTACTCGAATGGGGTCCGCAGGGCACAGGTTTAGATTTGGATTGCGCGATACCGGTTCAGCTCGGTGACGCCGAATCGATCGATGACGCCTGCAAGGGCTGTGTCCACGGTGCCCTGCGATGAGTCAGGTGTTCGTGTCGATGCGCGGACCGAAGTGTCTAGCTGGCGAGAGCGGCCCGCTCCAGCATCGCCAGCAGGAGCACGTTAGCGCCGGCCGCGGCCTGCTCTGGCGTAATCGACTCGGCTTCGTTGTGGCTGAGGCCGCCCTCGCAGGGCACGAAGATCATGCTGGTCGGCGCCACCGCTGCGAGGTTGCAGGCGTCGTGGCCCGCACCCGAGACCATCTCACGGCTGGTATAGCCCAAACCCGCCACTGCCTGGCTCACCGCCTGAACACAGTCTCTATCGAAGATGACGCCAGGGGCCTCCCAGAAACACTCGAGCTCATGCGGCAGACCGAAACGGCCACAGGCGTCCCGAACCCGCTGCTCGTACCCTGCCAGCATTGCGCGGTAACTGTCCGATTCCGGGTGGCGAATATCCACCGTCAACTCCAACCTCCCGGGGACGGTGTTGCTGGAGCCTGGATCGGCGTGGATAAAGCCAAACGTGATCCGGCCTTCCGGTCCGTGCTCCTCAGCGAGCTGGTAGAGCTGCGGCAGAAAAAGCGACAGGGCCATCACGGGATCCTTGCGCCGGGACATCGGCGTGGGCCCGGCGTGGGCCTCCTCGCCCCGGATTATGATACGGTGCCGGCTCATGTGCTGCACGCCCGTGACGATGCCGATCTCTTTCTCTTCCGCCTCGAGCACCGGTCCCTGCTCGATGTGCAACTCGAAGGCGGCTCGAACGTCAACAGGAATTGCGGGCACATCCCCCAGGTACCCGATCCGCTGCAATTCGTCCTTCACCGTCCTGCCACGGCGATCAGCCAGGGCGTAGGCGGCCTCCAGCGTCATGGCACCGCTCCAGACGGCGGAGCCCATCATCGCGGTATCGAATCGGCAGCCCTCCTCGTTGGTCCATACCACCACTTCAAGCGGATGGTGTGTCTCGACATTAGCGTCATTCAGCGTTTCGATCACCTCGAGACCCGCCAGCACGCCATAGATGCCATCATAGCGGCCGCCACTGGGCTGCGTGTCGAGGTGACTTCCAGTGATGACCGCCGCGAGGCCCGGCTTTGCGCCCGCCCGCCGTGCAAAAATGTTGCCGATCTGATCGACGCGAATCTCACAACCAGCATCGTGGCACCACTGCACGAAAAGATTGCGGCCGTCCCGGTCTTCATCGGTGAGCGCCTGGCGGTTACACCCTCCCGCGGGCGTGGCGCCGTGCTCTGCCATAGCGGCCAAACGGGAGCAGAGTCGGCTCCCATTCACCCGGATATCTGCCCATTCTGCAGCGACCATGGCTCAATCCCTCCGCAGCGGCTGGCACATGCAGTGGATGCCGCCACCCACCATGGTGATTGCTGAAACTTCAGGATCGTAGACTTCCAGACCGAGCCCGCGGCACCTGTCCGCCAGGAAGTCGCTCTGCCGCGGCAGCAGTACCCGGTCCGCCCCCAGTGACACCACGTTGATACCCAGACTCCCGATATAGCGGAACGGCACGTCCAGCAACTCAATGCCGAGGCCGCGCAGCCACTGCTGTACCTCCGGCGTCACCACGTCGGTGCAGACGGCAGCCAGGCTGTCGGTGAGCATGCCGATGGTGCAGTCGGCGTGAACGAAAAAGGGGTCGAACTCATAGAGGCAGACGTCCCAGCCCTCGCCCTCGAACCAGCGGCGTATCTGCTCGGCACCCTCTTTCTGGCTGCGCTGCCCGCTGTATCCCAGCAGGAGGTGGCCAGGTTTAACGATCATGAAATCACCGCCCTCGTAGGCGCCGGCGGTCACCTTTTCATAGACAGGCAAGCCCTGCTCGAAACAGAAATCCAGAACCGGCCCATACTCGCCGCGACGCCACCACTGCGCCATCTGTCCGATAATCATTCCCCAGGGCGTCATGAAACTGCCATCCCTGCCCCAGATCTGCAGGGGCAGGTCTTCATCTGGCGGCGTGATAAACACTCTCACACCGGCATCCTCGAAACAGGAGATGACATCCCGGTACTGGGAGCGCGCCCGCTCGACATCCAGCTCGATGCCCTGCGCAATCAGTTTGCGATTCATCGAATTGGTCGGCAGGATGCGTTGGAGGTTATCGACAGGCCCTACCAGCACGTCACGCAGGATACCGGTCTCTGAAGATACACCCCAGTTCGCAAGTGGCGGGGTCGCTCCGCTTCTGTTGCGACGGCGCATGGTGAAATAGTCGGTCACTCTCCTCTCCTAATTCAGCGACTCGGCAATGGCCCTGCCGAGTTCCT
>JAHEEG010000197.1 GCA_024640825.1 Gammaproteobacteria bacterium | reverse complement strand
ACGCCAGTGAATCATTTCCAGAGCCGCGGCCGCGGCCTCGTACCCCTTGTTGAACTCGTCGTCAGACGCGCGGGCTCTGGCGTGCTCGATTTCCAGCACCGGCAACACCTCTACCACCACCGGCCGCCGAAACTGCAGGCTCACCGCCCCAAGGCCGCGCATGCACTCGTTGGTGATCATCTCGAAATGCAGGGTTTCCCCTTTCAGGATGACTCCGAAGCAGATCACGGCATCGAGATCTCCAGCGGTGTCCGTCGCCAGCAGGTCGGCAGCACCCAGGGGTAGTTCCAGAGATCCGGGCAGGGTGTGTACTTCAACGCGCTGATAACCGGTCTCGCGCAAGACCCTCCCGCAGGTATCCGACATGCTGGCAACGATTTCCGGGTACCACTTCGACTGCAGGATGGCGATACGCCCGGGATTCTCGATGCGCGGAAGCCCGCTGAGATCGACGACGGTCTTGGCCATGGGGAAACGCTGCCCTGAACCCGCAAAAAGGTCGGCCAGCATAGCCGACGGCCGCGGATAATTCGATCACCCTGGACGCCTGCTTGTGCCTGGCATGGGCGCGGGTTTTTCCTCAACAATAGACATAAACTGACAACTCGATCTCAGGAGCTGCGCTGATAATGGAAAACCAATGCGTCGTGCTTGCATCACGCCCAGAAGGGATGCCCGTCGAGGACAACTTCCGCGTGGAGCGGCGTCCGGTGCCCGACGTGAATCCCGGGCAGATTCTGTGCAGGAACCTGTTCATCTCGCTGGACGCAGGATTCCGCAACTGGATGGACGAAGGCAGCGGCGACAACGTCCTGCCAGCGATGCCTCTCGGCGAGCCCGTCATGGGGCTGACCCTGAGCCGCGTTGTCGAGAGCAAGCACCCGGACTATGCAGAGGGCGACCTGCTGATGGCGCGGTTCGCCTGGGAACAGTACACGGTGACCGACGCCGGTGATTTCATCTCGCGATTACCTGCGGACGTACATGAATCGCTCAGCTACTACCTTGGCGTTCTGGGAGATACCGGCCTGTCCGCGTACTTCGGGCTGACGGATTTCGGCGACATCAAGACCGGCGAGACCGTTCTGGTCAGCGCGGCAGCCGGCGCGGTGGGCAGCATCGCCGGGCAGATCGCAAAGATCTACGGCGCGAGAACCGTGGGCATCACCAGCGGCCCGCAAAAGTGCGCCCGGCTCATCGGCGAGATCGGCTACGACGCGGCCGTCGACCGCACTGCAGATGATCTGCACCAGGCGGTGACGGCTGCCTGTCCGAACGGCATCGACGTCTACTTCGACAACGTCGGTGGCCCCCTGCTGGAGGTGGTGCTGGAGCACATCAACGAAGAAGCCAGGATCCTCCTCTGCGGCTCGGTTGCCACCTACAACAATATCGAACCACAACCAGGCCCCAGCAATCTGTTTCAACTCACCACCAAGCACGCGCACATGCACGGCTTCATGACCCACCTGCAGCTCCCCCGCTACGATGACGCCAGGGCAACGCTCGCCAAGTGGATCAGCCAGGGAGATCTGCGGGTGCACGAGTACCGACTGCAGGGCATCGATTCTGTGGGACGCGCGTTCTGCGACCTGTTCCGGGGTGCGAACTTCGGCAAGACGATCGTCGAGCTTTAGCGGCCCGGCGGTCCCGCGCCGTTAGGCGCTTCAGCGGGTCCAGGCTGGTGATTTGAATCAGCCTAGCTTGCCTGCTCGCGAAAGGGCAGCGCCATTCGCGACCAGTGAAGCAGCCCGCCGGATACGTTGGCCACCGCTTCGTAGCCCGCCTGCAGCAGAATTTCCGCCGCCTTGGCCGAACGCTTGCCGGACTGGCAGACGGCCACCACCGGGCGGTCGCGGGGCACATCGTCGAGACGCTCGCGCAGCTGGTCCAGAGGAATCAGAGTCGAGCCCTCCACGTGGCCCAGCTCGCCGTCGAACTCGGACTCGCTGCGCACGTCCAGAATGAACAGCTCGTCGAGATGCCGGGCAACCCACTCCGGCGGCACCTCCGGGATGCCGGCAAAGGTCACGGTCACGGGCCCCCAGGTGATGTCTTCCGACGGGGTCTCGGTTTCTGGCCTGCCGCTGTGCAGATTCGCGGGCACCGCAATGTCGATGAGCTTGGGATGTGGCAGGCCCAGATTGTCCATGTAGCCGACGAAATCCTCTTCCCGGGCATCGCCGCCGATGCGCGGGTTGAATCGACGCTCCTCCTCCACCGTGGAGACCGTGCGGCCGTGATAGTCGTGGCCGGGGTAGATCAGGCAGTCGTCCGGCAGGCTGAAGATCTGCTCCTGAATGCTGCGCCACATCTCGTGCACGTCGCCACCCTGAAAATCCGTGCGCCCGGCGCCGCGAATCATGAGGCAATCGCCTGTGAACGCCATGTCTCTGGCTTCGGTGACATAGGTTACGCAGCCGCTGGTGTGCCCCGGTGTCGCCCGCACTTCCAACGCACAGCTGCCGAAACGCACCTTGTCACCGTGGTCAACCGGCCGATCCACGTTTTCAGCGTTATAGCGGCGCGACAGAATGATGTCCGCCTGCAACGCCCGCTTCATCCACCAGGCAGCGGTGACATGGTCCGCGTGCACGTGGGTGTCCAGCACGCAAAGAACGTGCAGGCCGAGCTCGCGGATGAGCGCAGCGTCCCGCGCATGTTGTTCGAACACCGGGTCGATGACCACGGCTTCGCGGCTCTCTGCGCAGCCCAGCAGGTAGGTATAGGTAGAAGAAACCGGATCAAACAGCTGGCGGAAAATCATCGACCGACGCGCTCCCGAGGCGTGTGGAGACTGGCCCGTCAGTGTAAAGCGTCTGTAGCACCGCTGTCAGGGAGCGTATTTTGCAATCTCAGGCTACCGAGCCACCGTCCACCGACAGCACGGCGCCGTTGCAGTAGGTGGCCTCTACGGCCAGAAAATAGATGGCATCTGCGACCTCCTCTGGCCGGCCAGGCCGGCCCAGCGGCGAAACCTGGTAGCGAGTCTCCTCATTGGCGAACGGGTTGAGCTCGGAGTCTAGAACCGGACTCACCATGTCCGTTTCCACAAAGCCCGGCGCCACCACGTTGCTGCGCACGCCGTCGCGGCCGTAGGCCCGCGCCAGGGAACGCGTGAGGTTGATGACCGCGGCCTTGGAAGTCGCATAGGTGTGCGCATCCTCCATGCCGCGCAGGCCGCCACCGCTGGATACGTTGACGATGCTGCCGGTACCTTCGGCGCAGAAATACTGCAGCGCCTCATGGCACAGGAAATAGACCGAGTCGAGATTGATGCGCAGCACTTCGCGCCACTGCTCCGGCGATGTTTCTCGCAGGCCGCTCATCGCGCCCGGATCTGCCACGCCGTAGCTCCAGCCTACACCCGCATTGTTGACCAGACAGCAATAGTCCCCGGCTTCCCGCGCGCGGCGGGTTATCTCCGCCGCCGTATCTTCCAAGCCCACGTCCCCGGTCACCGGCAGAACAGGACCGGCCAGACCGAGCGCCGCCCGCGCCGTTTCCTCCAGCTTGTCCAATCGCCGGCCGCTGGCGATCACCGTGAACCCTTCACCTGCGAAACGCAGCGCCGCGGCGCGGCCAATTCCGGTCCCTGCCCCCGTCACCACGACAACTCTGTTTGTCCCTGACATCATCTCCCCCCGTCACCTTTGAGCAGAGACGCTAGTTTACGACCGGTTTCCCGGCCGCGCCCAATGGGCGTGCCCGCAATGCGGCCGGTTGGAGAACAAGTGGGATACTCTTGGCAACATCACGAAAGCGGAGAGCCGAATGATCATCGTGCTGGTACACGGCTGGAGCACCACCCACACCCGCACCTACGGTGACCTGGGATCACGGCTCGAGGCGGACAGCCGGGCCGGGCGCCTGCCAAGCCTCACCGTCCGCGACGTCTACCTGGGCAAGTACGTGAGCTTCAGCGATGAGGTCCGCCTGGAAGACATCTCCCGGGCATTTGAAGCCACCGTGCAAATAGAGCTGGCAGCGGATCTGGCCAGAGCCGAGCGTCTCGCGGTGATCGCCCACTCTACCGGCGGGCCGGTGATCCGCGACTGGTGGCACCGCTACTACCGTTCACAGAATCGACCCTGTCCCATGCAGCATCTGATCATGCTGGCACCGGCGAATTTCGGCTCGGCCCTGGCACAGCTGGGCAAGACCCGCATCGCCGATCTGAAAGCGTCCATTGTGGACGGGGTTGACCCGGGGGCAGGCGTTCTTGACTGGCTGGAACACGGCAGCCCGGAGGCCTGGGCGCTTAACAAAGCCTGGATACTGGACTCCAAGGACCCCGCATCAGGGACAGCCCCGCTGTTTCAGTTCGTGCTCACCGGACAGACCATCGACCGTAAGCTCTACGATCATGTCAATTCTTATACCGGCGAGCCGGGATCCGACGGGGTGGTGCGAGCGGCAGCAGCAAACCTCAACGCCAGCTATCTGAAGCTCACCCAGCAGCGCCACGATCGCAACACGACGTCAAGTACCGTACTGCGCTTGAATTCAAGCGAGCCCGTCTGCGCATCGAAAACGGCATTCGCGCTGATTCGAGGACGTTCCCACGCCAACGAGAGCATAGGCATTCTGCGCAGCATAAAGAAGGAAGGAAGCCACCCCACCTATCGCGCCATCCTGCGCTGTCTGCGCGTGCAGTCGGCCCCGGCATACCAGCGGCTCAGTGCCGCTTTCGAAAAGGAAAACGCAACCGTACGCAGGAACGAGCGCTATGAAACGTCCGGGCGCCTGCTGAAGCACGAGCACTTCACCGATGCCCACGGTCTGATCATCGCCCGAATCCAGGACGACGGCGGCTACCTGCCGGAACGGCTGGACTTCAAGCTCACCGGAACCCGAAACAATCCTGATGGCTTGCCCAGCGGCATGATCGTGGACAGACAGCGCAATCGGCGTAGCCCTGGAATCCTGACGTTCTACCTGAACGCCGATGCTGCCCTGGGAACCGGCGCCGTCAGCAACCGTCGCGGCGCCGTGGTCCGCCGCAAGCTCCCGGGGCTGCACGCGTTAGGCGTTCAGCTCTTTCCACGGCCACGTGACGCCTATGTGAGCCAAGCCATAGGGCAGCTGGGCGCAACGCTGCGCAACCTCGAGAGACTGGTGCGGCGGGATCAGACCGTGCTGGTCGACATCGAGCTGAAACGCATCGTGCGCAGCGGCACTTTCGAACTGACCACGGATCTCAGACGTCGGAGCTTCAAAAGTCAGAGCAAAGGAAAGCCCATCGGCTGACGCGTACACTCCCTAAACGACAGAGTGGGCCGGGAGACCCACCCTCCCCTGAAGGCCCCGGCATCCCTCGGCTAGATCGCCGTGCTGGGCCGCAGCAGGATCTGCGCTTCGATCACCGCCGAAACCGGCTGCTTCGACATGAATTCAGCCTGAGCGCCCTGCACCTTCTGCATCCATTCGCCCATGGCGGTGAAGCTTTCGAAGCCCAGGCTGTAGATCATCTGGCCCGCGTACCGCCCGCCCTGGGTCTGCCAGAGTCTGGGCTTGCCGCCGTGCTCCTCATGCATCGCCTTGGCCTCGGCGCAGGACTTGATGAACTTTCCGCCGTTGCCTTCGTTGGGCAGGATGCGCCACGCGGTGGCCGCGACCACCGGCCCTGAAGCTTCCACGCCGCTCTCGAAGCCGGGCACCTCGGCCATCTCGAACGTGTCGATCAGCTCGCTCGAGCGGTTGAGAATGGAGGACATGTACCACTCCTGCATCTCACTGTCGTCGAGCATTTTGTCGGTCTGCACGCCGTACTCGTTCCAATCCTCGTACAGCGTCGTGCTCCACACCTCAATGCCCGGCACACCCGAGTGCGAAACGCGCAGCGCATTGCGCAGGCCCTTTTTCTGCATCAGCGCGGCGCCCGCCGCCATGGACTGCATGAAGTCAGCCTCTTTACCCACGAGGCTCGTGCTTACCTGAACTCTTGCTATCGCCATATCATTTCTTCCCCATCACCCGCGCCGGAGGCAGATTTCCGACCACCGTGCGAGTTCCGTTTCCTGATTG
>JAHEEG010000196.1 GCA_024640825.1 Gammaproteobacteria bacterium | reverse complement strand
CAGGGCGGCGACGAACCCGGAAAACGACGGCAGAAAGGCCGCCCCGGCCAGCACCAGACCGCCGATACCCTGGGCCAGAATCAGCGCCCGCCCCTGGCGATGCACGTCACCCAGGCGCAGCAGCAGGACGATGGAGGACACCAGGCCGAGGCTGTTGATCCCGTTCATCAGCGCCAGATCCGACGCGTCGCCATCGAAGACCTCCCGCACCAGCAGCGGCATGGTGACGATGTAGGAGCCCATGAAGAACATGCCCATGGCCATGTTCTGCACCACGATCAGGCGCATGGGCTTCGACGAGAACACCGACCGGCCGCCTTCGATCAGCGAGCCCAGCAGCCGCTGGGGCAGACCCGCGCGATGTGGCTGGGCGGTCGGAATGCGGCTGATGGCAACGATGCCCACCGCCAGCACCAGGCTCTGAATGCAGAGGATGATCTCGGCCCCTGCCCGGTCCGCCTGAGAGGCGATGACGAAGCCGAACACCTGCAGGCCGAACTGGATCATGCTGGTAAGCATGACCGCGCGCTGCACCTTGCCTTCAGCCACCTGGTTGAGCAGACCGTCCCGGGCCGGGGTGACGAAGGCCGTCGCGATGCCCATGAGCACCGCGTAACCGACCATGGCCGCAAACGTCAGGCGGTCGGCGGCCACCACCGCCATGAGCAGCAGCGGCGCGATGCAGGCCAGCCCCTGGGCCAGCATGGCCAGGCGCCGCCCGCCGAAGCGGTCGGCGTAGCTGCCCCCCAGCAGCAGCAGCAGGGTCCCCGGCAGCAGCAGCGCCATCTGCGCGATCCCCACCCGCTCCGGCGACTCCCGCAGCACCATGGCCACCAGCCAGGAAAACATGACCCCCTGCACGCCGAAGGCCATGAACCAGGTACCGGTTCCCACCAGGTAGTAGTGCAGGGGCCGCATCTGAAAACTCTCCGCAATTCGCGTCATTATGACGGAAAGCTGAGTCTCATCGAAACGCAGGCTGTCAGTTGGCCGTTCGAATGGCGCCGTTACCGGCGCACGCCCGCTAAGGCAGCGTGCAGGTGTCGGCGTTCGGGTTGACGATCATCTTGAACCACAGATCGGCGATCGCGATATAGCCCTGACCGTCAGGATGGATGCCGTCGGAGATCAGCTGCGGATTCGCCGAGAAGTAGCATCGGAAATCCGGTGGCGCCACGAAGATTTCAGAATTCTCCGCCACCAGCTCGTCGATCACCTGGACGTACTGATCGATGTGCTGGTTCGCATAGCTCAGCCGACCCGTAGTCGGCGGTATTTTCGCGACGTACATGATGCGCCGCGGATTCGCGGATGGATCGATGACTTTCGTGATGACGCGCTGCACGTAATCCTTGTAGGAGTCTTCATAGGCCGCCTCCCCCGGCTGCGCGCCCAGGCCGTATTTGGTCAGGTTCTGCTGAAGCGCGTCGTTGGTGCCGATCATGTAGGTGACGAACTCGGCCTTCGGGTGGCGGGCCAGGATGTCGTCGATGTCCCGTTTCTGGTTCGTCGGGTCCTCACTGGCTTCCGGGGTCCGCAAACCGCCGTGCCCCTCGTTGAACACAACCTGGGTATAGCCGCTGCGAGCGTAGAGTTGATCCTGAAGGAGAATCGGGAACCCCCTGCCGTCCGCGGTCAGATTGTCACCGGTTCCCTCGGAGATGCTGTCACCGAAGGCAACGTAGTAATCGGCAAGCGCCAGCGGGCTCCGGGCAATTTCGTCCAGGAAGGCATCCTGCTGATCCAGCTTCGCGGCGAACCCGACTACCGAGACAGGCTGCGCATCCGGATCTTCGATGGATACCACTCGCGGGCTGTTGTGGGTGAACTCGACGGTGAATCGCGTCGGGCTGAAATAAACGTTGATGCTGTAGGGCAGCCCCGGGAGGTACCCGGTTGGCGAGCTCTTCGGCTTCTGCGGGATCGGCGCCGAGCCGACAACGATGCCGTTCACCACCTTCTGGATCAGTCCGGCGGGCATGCCGGCCGGCGGGGTCGGCGCAACCTGGATCAGGTAGTAGTTATCCTCGTTCTGAACCAGAGACAGCGAAAACTGGGCATCGGCGGCGTGCGCCGTGTCGGCCAGAAAGCGCAGCTGGAAGATCCCCTCGTCCGTGGGCGGCAGATCGCCCCGCGATACCTCGACGGTAGCGTTCGCCGCCGCAGTGATCACCATCCTTTTGCCCTGACTGTCGAAGCCGACGGCAGGGTCCGGCGGCGAGCCGGTGGTTGTGACCCTGTAGTTCCCCAGGCTGCTGGCGTTGTCGAAATTGTCGCGAAACTCCAGCGACGCGGGATTCGTTGCCACGCTGACGGGCAGGACGGCCGGGGCAGAGGATATGCCGTCATCGTCCACCACGATCAGCGCCACCTCGAACTCGCCCGCCCGCGTGTAGGTGTGCTGGGCAGTAACCCCGGTACCGGTAGTACCGTCACCGAAATCCCACTGATACTCGACGATGGCGCCGTCATCCGTGGAGGCAGAGGCATCGAACTGAACCGTATCGATGTCAGCCGTGGGCGTATCGGGGGCAAGGGTGAAGGACGCCTCGGGGGCGCTGCCGACGACAACGGTTCCGATGGCCGTAGCCGTCGCGCCGTCGTTATCCGTGATCAGCAGCTCTACCTGATAGGTGCCGGTTGCGGTGAAGGTGTGCTGCACCAGGTTGCCCCGGCTGACCCCGCCATCGCCGAAGTTCCAGCTGTAATCGGCAATGATGCCATCCGGATCATCTGACCCGGTTGCATCGAACGTCACGAACAGCGGCAGCGGCCCGATCTCGGGTGAAGCCGTAAAATTCGCCTCTGGTGGCACATTCGCCGCAGCGGTGACTTCCACGGATACCAGTGTCTCATCGCTGTTGCCCAGATCGTCCGCCACGAAAAGACTCGCCACATAGGTCCCCGGCTCGGCGTACACGTGAGGAACTTCGACACCCAGGCCCGGGTTGCTGCCATCGCCGAAGTCCCACTGATAAAGCACGATCTTGTCGTCCGGATCGCTGGAACCGCTGGCGTCGAATACCACTGCCAGGGGCGCGCTGCCCGACGCCGGCGTGACCACGGCAACGGCGGTTGGCGGGTCGCCGTTGGTCACCTGAACCGTGGCGGCGTCCGTCGAGGTCGCGCCGTCGTTGTCGGTGACGGTCAGGGTGACCGCGTAGCTGCCTGCCGACTGGAAAATATGGCTGACATTGCCCCCTTCCGCATCCGGGCTCTGATCGCCGAATGACCAGCGGTAGCGGGAGATCGAGCCGTCACGGTCCGAAGAGGCCGTGCCGTCGAACAGGACCTCGAGGGGCGCTTTGCCCTGCAGGGGCACGCCCTCAAGAACCGCGGTCGGCGCGGCGTTGGCAGGGTCACTCCCGCTGCCCCCACCGCCCCCACAGGCGCTGAGGGCAACAGCAATCAACAGCGCGCCGCCGGCGCGCATACCCATTCTCACGTGCCGGCCTCCCGCAGCAGCGCTGGTTTTCCAGGAAATCCCTGACTGCGTCTTGGTTGCCGAGGCATCCATCCCCGGCCCGCACAATCGGGCTGTCAAGCCAGCAGACTACGGCCGGCGGCGCTCTGGTGCGAGGCCTAAATTGTAATCAATATGTTGAGCGGTTTGTCTAATAACTTATTGAGACATATGGATTTTCCCCGGGTTTCTCATTTGCCTGAAAGCCGATGACCTCATCGACCTGCGGATGTGTGAAACCTGGATGGCGGCAAATGGCATCGACCAGGCAGACCTGCCGCCCTTCGTGGACACAGTGCCTTACGCACCGGAAGAGATCCGTCGGCTGCTGGACGAGGGCTGCGCGCCCTACGAGTCCGTGGCGCTCTGAGCCTCAACCAGGCGCAGCATCTCGTCACGGCTTGGCCCCTTCTGCAGACGCAGGGCCGCGTTGCGTTTGCGCCCGCGCAGCATGTAGGCCAGCACGGTGAAGCGGATGCGCCGGTCTTTCAGAAAATCGCCCGGCTTCTCCAGCAGATGGAAGGTGCGCAGCAGGCCGCGCATGACGTGCAGGCGCTCCCGCGCGGCGGCGGCCAGGGCATCACCAAACGCCAGGCCGAACCACTTCTTGAAGGAGTCCGGCTGGTCCAGCAGCAGGCCCTGCATCAGCGCTTCGGCACGCCGAATGCCGCTCTTGTCCTCGCGCAGGCTGGCGTCATAGATCGGCCGCAGGTCCGCTTCCGTGCGCGCGTCGAAGGCAAGCGCCCGGGCCCGGGGGTCCCGTTCCTGCTCCAGCACGTCGGCCAGTATGTGCGCGTGCAGGATGCCCGTGCTGCAACCCCGACCGTACAGCGGGTTGGTGCGCACGGCGGCGTCGCCCACCGCAAAGAAGTTGAGCGCCAGCGGCTCGCCGTCGGCGACGAAGTGGCGCCACACCGCCTGAATGTCGCCAATGCCGAAGGAATCTGTGGTGGGCTCGCTGCGGCCGCCTGCCAGCCAGGGCTGCAAGCCGGGAATGCTCAGGCAGATGCGATCGAACAGCGCCGAGTCTTTCAGCGCTTCGCGCAGCCGTGTTTCTTTCACCGGCACGCAGAGAATGATGGCAAAGTGACCGTTGTCGCCGGGAAACACGCCGTACTTCAGAAAGCCGAAATCGCCGGCGCCCCGGTTCTCGCCCCGCGGCGGCTCCTGCTCACCCGGCTTCAGGCGGTAGTGGCGGGTGTAGTAAACGATCTCGGCGCCGTGCTTTTCTTCGCGCACCTCGCGGCCCAGCGCCTTCAGCCAGGCCGGAAAATGACTGCTGCGGCCGCTGGCGTCCACCACCACGTCGGCGGTAAAAAGCTGCTCCGGCGCGGCGTTCTTAGCGTCCGTCGAATCATCGCCGCGCTGGCGAAGGTGCAACCCCTGGGCTGTTGGCACGCCAGCGCCGTCGGCGGCAACAAGCCCAACCACGTGGCAGCGGTTGCGGATCTCGACGTTGGGCATGGTTTCCACGTAGCGTCGGATCACGGTCTCCAGCGTCGCCCGTCGGCACAGCAGCACCCACAGCTTTTCGTCCCCCGGGGCCGGGAGGTAGTCATCCTGCAGCTCGGCCGGCAGCATCTCGGCAAAATCCACCCGCCGTGCACCCGCTTCGTAAAGGCGCTCCATGAGATCCGGATAGTTGTCCTGGATGAGGTTGCACATCAATCCCAGGAAGGCGTGAGGATGACGGAACTGGGCAGCGCCCAGACGCTGCCAGCGGAAGAAGGCGTCGTCCGCGTCGCCCTCCGGCGGGCACGCATCGCGTTCGAAGATGGTGATCCGGTGGCCTTTCCTTGCCAGCGCCAGCGCCGTGGTCATGCCGCACATGCCGGAGCCGACTATCGCGATCCTCTGGGGGGAAACGTTCTGAGAGACGATGTTCTCTTTCATGAGGGCCAGTTTAGCCCGCGAGCGCCTGCAGCGCGTAATCGCGGATCAGAGCGTAGTTGGCCTTGCCGTTGGGCGCGCGCTCCAGGTCCTCCCGGGCGAGGATGCGCTTAGGCACCTTGTAGCCCGCCAAGCGGCCGCGCACGAAGTCCCGCAGCTCGGTCTCTTCCAGGTCATGCCCCGGATGCAGCTTCACCACCGCGGTAATGGCCTGGCCCCAGCGCTCGTCCGGCACCCCTACCACCAGCGCATCGGCCACGGCCTGGTGGTGCTTCAGGGCCTCTTCCACCTCTTCGGGATAGACCTTCTCGCCAGCGGTGTTGATGCAGTTGCTGCCACGGCCCAGCAGGGTCAGCGAGCCGTCCGCTTCCACCTTCACCCAGTCACCGGGGATCGACCAGCGCACGCCGTCGATGACCGGGAACGTCTTGGCCGTTTTCTCATCGTCCTTGTAGTAGCCCACCGGCAGGTTGCCGGTTACCGCCACCATGCCCGCCTCGCCGGAACCCGGCTGCACCTCGCCGTGGTCCTCGGTGAACACCTTGCAGTGCGGCCCCAGGGTGAACGACGCCACCTCGATGATTTCGTCCCTGGTCATCACCGAGCTGCCCAGGCCGATGGCTTCGGAGGACGAGAAGCCGTCCACCAGCGCCAGGTTTTCGTTGTGACGCAGCAGCCCTGCTTTCACCGCCCGGGTCCACATGACG
>JAHEEG010000051.1 GCA_024640825.1 Gammaproteobacteria bacterium | reverse complement strand
CGCTGTATAGAGGTCGCAGCAGGCGGCCACCGACTGGTAGATGTCCTGCGGTGACTGTTGGATATGCTGCAGGGTTTCGAGCATCGGGCCCATCCGTGCGGTTTGGTCCAGGTCTTCAAGCTGGAGCCTGGGTACCCCCAGCAGGTGGCAATCCAGGGCATGGAGCAGCGGTGCCAGACCGTCGACCGGCACCGGCGGTGACCTCTCCAGCAACAGCGTGCAATACGCGGTGAAGTGTCGGCGGATGCCGGGATAGTGCCCCATCATCAGCGTATCCACCCGGGCCCGTTCCGCAATCTGGAGCAGGCGGCTTGCCAGATCCGGGCGGGGAAAATGTTGAAACAGCAGCTGAAAATCGCTCAGCCGCACGCCAACTTCTGGCACCGGCCTCGCCCCCAGAGCGGCCACCCGCGCGCGAGCTTCCTCGATGTTGAACGTGAAGGTGCCGAACTCCCGGTGGCACAACTGCTGCAGAGCTAGTACCCGATAGGCTGCGGGATCAACAGTCGCCAGACGTTCGGGCAGATAGAGGGTATCCCGGGTGAGGGCGCTTTCCTCCGCGCCCAGCCGCAGCCGCCGGCTGGTGAACTCGCTGCTGGGTTTGATGTGATGGTAGCGTCCGGCAATGCCCTCGGCGAAGAGCGCAAGCCGCTCCTCTACTTCCGCCAGCTCGATCACGGCAGTACGGCGTCGATGATGTCGGCGATGGCGTCCTGAACCGTGGGGTCGTCAGAGACGGCGTTGACGATGGCGATATCGGCAGCGCGTCGTGGGCTGATGTCTCGTCGTATGAGCGCGCCCGCATAGATCAGCAGGCGTGTGCTTACCCCCTCCTCGAAGCCATGCTCCTTGAGGTTACGCACTTTTTCGCCGATGACTGCAAGGCGCTCAGCGGTCGGATCGTCGACGCCGGACTCATGGGCGATGATCACGGCTTCGCGCTCCGGGTCCGGATAGTCGAAGGACAGGCTCACGAAACGCTGGCGGGTGCTGGGTTTCAGGTCTTTAAGGACGCTCTGGTAGCCGGGGTTGTAAGACATCACCAGCAGAAAATCCGGGTGCGCGGGGAGCAGCTCGCCGGTCTTGTCGATGGGTAGCAAGCGGCGGTGGTCGGTGAGCGAATGGATCAGCACCGTGGTGTCTTTGCGCGCCTCCACAATCTCGTCGAGATAGCAGATAGCGCCGCTGCGCACTGCCTGCGTGAGGGGGCCATCCTGCCACACCGTCGAATCTCCCTGCAGCAGGAAGCGGCCCACCATGTCCGTGGCGGTGAGGTCCTCGTTGCAGGACAGGGTGATCAGTGGGACGGCCACATCGGAAGCCTGCTCCTGCCGGTACAGTCGCCAGACCATGTGCTCGACGAAGCGCGTCTTGCCACAGCCCGTTGGGCCTTTCAGCAACACGGGCAGACGGGATTCGTACGCGGCCTGGAAGATCTGCACCTCGTCACCTATCGGGAGGTAGTAGGGCTCTTCGTCCAGATTCGCTAAATTTGCTGCTTCGCTCATGCCGGCGTGAAAATCTCGCTGCCTTTGCGATAGGTGAAGAAGTTGATGGCCGGGTTGCGGTTTACCAGCGGCCGGTGAAACATGGGGTGGCTCATGGATCTTACCTCGTGCTCGAGTTCTGTCAGGGTTTCGCCGCTGTCCGGGTCGACGATGGCCTGGAAGCGGTACTGAAATCGGTCCGACTCCTCGGTGATCAGTCCCCGGGATTGCAGGAAGCTGTGAGGACCCGAGAAGTTCGCCAGGTAAATGGCGATGTGGTGACCGTCGTAGTCGGCAATGGGGGTGTCGGTTTCGGTGAAGATCAGCTCTTGGTTGTAGCCCATTTTCACCCGGGCTCTACCATCCTCGGCGCGCGCGGGACACTTCAGGACCTCACTGTAGAATCGAGCGATGCCCGGCGTGGCGTCCAGAGGCACCCGCATGTCGATGTAAGGCATGCCCAGATCCATATTGTCGAAGGCGCTCGGCTCGTAGGCGCGGATCTCGTTGCCCCATGGGCAGATTACCAGGGTGTGGTCGTCCTGCTCTTCCCAGCGAAACTCGGTGTCCTCGAGCCATTTTCTGGCGAACGTCAGCCGCTTGCCCAGGTCCGCGCGATCCGGGATGACGATGCCAATGTGCCCCCGGAACTTCTGAGCGCTGGCTTTGGGCAGGTGAAACTGCTGCTCACCCAGGTTGACCCACATGTTCAGGGTGCCGAAATCTATGTATGGATCGCGTGTGAACCCCAGGCCCGTGACGTAGAACAGGGCCGCGAGCTCCTGGTCCGGCACGGTGAGGTTCAGGTGTTCGAGATTGAGGACGTTGCCCACGTCCTCCAGGGTGCGATCGTGATCGCTCATGCCGACTCCCGAGGTGGTTCAGGTTATCGACTTTAATCAAATCCACTGCGCCAGGCCAATGGCGCTTTTCCATGATAACGTGTCGGCATGGCGGACGATAATGAACCGTTACTGGACGCGACGACGGCGCTGCTCCCTCCGCTGCTCACGGCACTTGACGCTCTAAGCTATGCGGGGCGGCACATACATCCCCCCGGCCTCGAGGCTCTGGTTGCGGAGATGGCCCCTTTCCGCGCGCCGTTGGAGGAAGGTCTCACCCTTTTTCAGGCGGCAAGCTGGCCGGAACATCTCACCTTTTTTCGCGACCAGACCATCGCGGCGAGTGAGCACGCGCTGGCGGCTCTGGATGCGCTGGCATCCTGTCTGTCACGCAGCAACCCGATACTGGGCGCCTACGGCGCGATGGGCAAGCAGACCCTGGCGGTGGAGGCGCTTTATCCGGTGTCTGCCATGCTGGGTCCGGTAAGTCGGTACTTCGTCTCGCCACTTCGTCGAGACGACCCCGAGCTGCACGCCCGACTGGCGTCCGCGGATGCCACCAGGGAAGAGGTCGGTGTCATGCACGCCGCCAATACGGCGGCCGAGCGAGGGGGGTTCTCAATCTACGTCCCAGAATACTACCGGCCGGATCAGCCGCTCCCGCTGGTGATGGCGCTCCACGGTGGCAGTGGACATGGCCGCGGCTTTCTCTGGACATGGCTGCGCGATGCCCGCAGCCGAGGGGCTATTTTGGTATCTCCGACTTCCCACCGTGGAACCTGGTCGCTTCAGGAGCCTGACGTGGATACTGCCAATCTCCACGCCATCGTTGAGCATGTCAGAGAATTGTGGGCGGTGGACGAGCGTCGGATTCTGCTTACCGGCATGTCGGATGGTGCGACGTTTTCGCTGGTGACCGGGCTGCAGAAAGGCAGCCCTTTCACCCACCTGGCACCCATCTCCGGAACCTTCCATCCAGTGCTGCTCTCCGGTTCTGATCCGGAGCGTCTGCGGAACCTGCCGGTGTATCTGGTGCACGGTGCGCTCGACTGGATGTTTCCAGTGGCCGTGGCGCAAATGGCCCGAGATGCCCTCTCCGCAGCTGGCGCAGATGTCACCTACCGGGAACTGGCGGATCTCAGCCACACCTATCCCCGCGAAGAGAACGACCTCATTCTAGATTGGCTGTCTACCTCTTCTACGCGGCGGGAAAGGGGATGTCTGTAGCTTCGTAGCAGCGCAGTTCCATGCCTTTGTTGGGGTTCTCCTGCATGACCTTTTGAAAGGCGGCCATGTGGGGCGTTGCGAAGTGCGCCTTGAGTGCATCCTCGCTGATCCAGCGCTCGGTGATTCGTATCGTGTTCGGATCGTTTATTTCAACACTGAAGTTGTAGTCCTCGCAGCCTTCTTCCTTGAGGCTGGCTGTAACCATGGCAACTATTGCGTCTTTCATTGTGGCGATGGACGCCTCGTCGGAATGAATCTTGGCATTGATAACGATCATGTGATTGTCCCTCCCTGGGATTTTCCGTCGGTTTGATATGGAAGCTCCAACTGATCGACCGAATAGTGGCTGAACGTCCGCATGGAGAAATCTACCCGATCCTCCACGGTAACGTAGTAGTCCTCGAGCTGCTCGACCTGGCGCAGCCTTGGCAGCAGGCCTTCATCATTTGCTATCTGGATGGATAACCCCGGTCGTGCGTTTAGCTCTAGCAGCAGGGGGCCCTTGTCCTGATCGATGACGATGTCGCAACCCAGATACCCCAGCTGGGTGACTTCGTAGCAGCGCGCCGCGAGATTGAGCAGCTTAGGCCAGTCTGGAACGCTTATGTTGGTAAGATCCCCACCGGTATCCGGATGCGTCGTGACCAACTTGTTGTTCTGTACGGCTGCGATGGCGCGGCCGGTTCCGATATCCAGGCCAACCCCTACGGCGCCCTGGTGCAGATTCGCTTTGCCATCGGATGCATGGGTCGCCAGGCGCAGCATGCCCATAACGGGGTAGCCGCGGAAGACGATCAGCCGAATGTCTGGGACCCCTTCATGGCTGATGTGAGAGAACAAGGGGCTCACCCTCACCAGCGTTTCGATGATCGCAACGTCCGGCTTGCCCCCGAGAGAATGCAGGCCGCTGAGGGTATTGCTTAGATGCCGCTTTATATCGTTGAGATCCAGAACGTCGCCACTGCTCTTGGTGAAGCCATTTTCGTTCTGATCGATGATCACGAGTATGCCTTTACCGCCGCTGCCTTGAGCGGGTTTGACAACAAACTCGTTCAGCTTGATCAGGTCGTGCTGAATCTCTTCGATTTGGTGCTGTGTGCGCACCACATGAAGCAATTTTGGCACGTTCAGCTTCGCTTTCTCTGCGATGAGTTTCGTTCGCAGTTTGTCGTCCACCAGTGGGAAACGATCCCGCGAATTGTAGCGGGAGATGAAATCCACATTGCGCTGGTTCATGCCGAGAATGCCAAGGCGATGCAGAGTGCGCGGTGAGACCCACTCCCGGCTCATTTCTTGAAAACGGCGAATCGGTGCAACTCCAGCAATCGGTATCCGGTGTAACGGCCAAGCAACAGTATTACCGCCAGCACGCAAAAATGCAGTTCCGGGAAGTTGAAAGCCAGATGCCGGGTGATTTCCTGATCCATGACCAGGAAGGCCAGAGTAGCGACCAGCAGGCTGCCCCCGCCCTGAAGCAGCACTTCCTGGGGTCCGGCTTCTTCCCAGGTGATGGACATCCGTTCAATCGTCCAAGCCAGAATAATCATGGGGAAGAAGGTAATGGTGAGGCCGGCATTGAAGCCGAACTGATAACTAAGCACGCTGAAAACGGTGATGATTCCTATGACCAGGATGACCAGTGTTGCTATTCGAGCTACGAGCAGCAGATTCAGGTCTGACAGATAGGATCGGATGGTCAGGCCAAGGCTTACCACGAGGATAAAACTGACGAGGCCGGGTACGAGTTCAGTCTGCAGAAAGGCCAGTGCGATCAGTACCGGCATGAACGTACCCGAAGTCTTCAGCCCGACAAGCACACGCATCAGCACCACCACGAGGGCACCCACCGGCAGCAGCATGATGAGTTTAAACATACCCTGCTCGGCAATAGGCAGGCTGTACAGCGAGATATCGTACCCGGGAGCGCGCTCGCTGGTCAGCGCAGCGGCGGAACGGCTCTGACTGATCATGGAAAAGGTTACGCCGCTGTTCGTGCCGCCCAGAACTTCGAGCACTGCGGGGGTTGTGGTCTGCCAGAGCAGCAGTTGACGGTCGTCGGTCACCAGCCCTCGGCTGGGATCGATCAGGTGCCACTCACCGTCCTGCCATACCTGTACAAACTCTTTCAGGCTCTGGCGCCGTCTGCCGTCCTGCAACTCCAGCACCTGGACTGCACGCGCCGATGCACCTGCCGTGTTGAGAAGATCGTGCAGCAGTTCCGGCTCGCTGTACTTGTCCAGCAGCAGACTAAGATTCTGATCGAGTCGCTCCCGGTTCATCTGCCTGGTGAGCTGCTGTGCCAGTGACTTTTCATCCGCAGACTCAGGAATTTCAGCCTGAAGCACCTGCAGCGCAGCGGTTAGATAGGGTTCATCCCAGGCCCGGGAAGGCTCAGATTTTGGCTCCTCCGCAGGTACCCTGTAGCCTGCGTCCTGCACCAGTTCCAGCTTGTAATAGAGCACCTGCTCACCAGACGCGTTGCGCTTGGTCCAGTGAGCGCGCTGCTGTCCGCCGTGGGTGGAAAGTTCGAATCCAAAGCCGGAAGACGCGCTGGACTCGTTGATGCTGCGGAATCCCCTTTGCTCCGGTGGCAGTGTCAGCAATACTTGGGTACTGCCGCCGTCGGCGAAGTATTCCACGCGTGCCTCTACCTGCCACACCGTCTGCTGAGTGCCAGGCAGTAGCGGTATCCGGTAGGCGTTGTGACGGAAGGTCGCGGTGCCCAGGCCAGTGACCAGAAGGAGGACGACCAGGAACAAGAAGGGTCCTTTCTGTCTCATACGGGCTAGTTCTGCTCCTGTGCTTTAAAGACAGGCTGGATATTTTTTTTGCTGACGTCCACTAAGGCAACGTCGGTGAGGAAGTTCCGTCCCAGGATCAATTCGAAGTCGAGATGTGAGCGATCGGCCAGCGTGAACTCCACCTCCTGGTTGAGATTACCCAGCCTTACGCGGAGTTTCACGACGGGACGGCGAGAGCCTTCCGGATCGGCCTGCTGATATACGCGGACGTAACGCAGAATTTCCCGCTCCAGCGTAACCATTTTTTCGTCCAGCTTGATATCGAAGCGAACCCAGTCCTCTCCGTCGCGCTCGAACTCAACCAGATTTTCGGAGTGCAGGGAACTGGAGCTGGCGCCGGTGTCCATGCGAGCTTGCAGCACGGCCTGTGGTGGGTCGATCCAGATGCGCTCTACTTCGCCCAAAACCAGCTTGTCCCCGGATACCACGACTGTCCGTACGGTCTGCTTATCGTCGCACTGTTTTCCGGCCGGGATTGCCGGGGCCTGGCACAACGCGGAAACCTCGCTTGGAAGCGCCTCCATCTCAGTCTGTAACTGGAGTACGCGCGCGTTCAGGGTTCCCACATTCACAGAAGTTTCCGATTCCTGAGCCTGCGCGGCCGCCTGTGTCTGTGCCAGCTGCGTTTGCAGCCTGTCCAGACTGCTCTGCAGGCTGTCCATGCGTTCAAGCACCAGGTTGCCCTCCCGAGGCGTCATACAGCCGGAGAGACAGCTCAAAAGCAGGCCGAATAGCATGAGGCCGCGGGCTGACAGCATCCGCGTCCAGTGTTCGTCATTTTTGGTCATTCGATTCAAACGCCCCCAGGCAATATGAGTCTACTGTGAGCGATGTTGGCTTGATACTGTATATATATACAGATAGAGTCGAAAATAGAGCTTGAAGCACCCGACATTGGAAGAACCGCCACTCTTTAGCAATTGCAGCAGTGCGTCATAGAAGGAGTTGCCCCGTTTGTCTTCTGAAATTCAACTAACTCGCCTGATAAGAGGCCGCGGCGCCACGCTCAATCCGCCCAGCCGCTATCTCGCCCGGCACAGCGTGCCGATCGACGATGGCTGGCACGCTTGGTCAGCGGGTGAGCATGCCGACGGGCACGGGTCCGTGCATGGTTCCGAGCAGCGGGCAGCGCATCGTTCCTTTCACGGTGCCGTGGAGGAATCGGTCCCCCAGCCCTGGGTTGACGACCCCGACCCTGAAACACAGCTGCTGCCCGACCGGACCCGGCAGCTCATCACGCGCAATCAGTCCCCGGACATTCCCTTCGATCGTTCTATCAACCCCTACAAGGGCTGCGAGCACGGCTGCGTGTACTGCTTTGCCCGTCCTACCCACGCCTATCTCGACCTTTCCCCGGGCAGGGACTTCGAAACCCGCATTTTCTATAAAACTCGGGTGCCGGAGCTGCTTGAGGAGGCGCTCTCCAAACCGGGTTATCAGTGTCGGACCATCGCGATGGGAACCAACACCGATCCCTACCAGCCGGCAGAGAAGACGCTCAAGATCACCCGGAACATACTCGAAGTGCTGCTGGCCTATCGACATCCGGTCAGCATCGTGACCAAGGGTCAGCTCATCCTGCGGGATCTCGATCTGCTCTCGGCGCTCGCGGAGCAGGGGCTGGTGTCGGTCGCCGTCAGCCTGACGACTTTGGACAACGAACTGAAAACCCGCCTGGAGCCTCGGGCAGCGGCGCCCGCAGCCCGTCTGCGAGCGCTGCGGGCGCTCCGTGATGCCGGCGTGCCCACCGGCGCCATGATCGCCCCCGTCATACCCTTCATCAACGACCACGAAATAGAGGAACTGGTGGCGGCGGCGGCGGAGGCCGGTGCCCGACATGTGGCCTACATACTGCTGCGCCTGCCTCTGGAAGTTGCAGATCTCTTTGAGGCCTGGCTTGAAGCGCACTATCCGTTGAAGTCGGACAGGGTAATGAATGCCATTCGCGCGAGCCGCGGCGGCAAAGCCTACGATGCCACCTGGGGCAAGCGTATGCGTGGTGAAGGGGTGTTCGCGGACCTCATTGCCAGGCGCTTCGCCTGCGCCCTACGCAGGCATGACCTCGAACAGGCTAAGCTTCCCCCGTTGCGCACTGATACTTTTCAGCCACCAGGACGCACGCAGATGGCGCTTTTCTAGTGACGATGCTCGGTGGTCGGGCGGGCTGCCTCGAGCGCGCTGCGCCTGTGGCGCGACCCGTAGCGTAGGATCCAGCGGTAGCGGATGAAAAGTACCAGGCCCAGGACCGCCCACAGCAGAATCATGGCCCATTCGTAGGGCCAGACCAGCGCTGAGGGACTGCCCGGCAGAAAGGCGCTCAGGAGCGCTACGGCAAGGACGATGGCGCTGCCGCCTACCAGGCGCGGTCGGCGGATGCGAAATGGCCGGGGCATGTGGGGTTCTTTTCTTCGTAGCGCGAGGAAAGCCAGGGGTACGAAAAGGTAAGCGATCATGGTCGCGAAGCTCCCGGCGTTGATCATCCATACCAGCACCGTGCGCCCGAGCAGCGGCGCAAGACAGCTTGAAAGGCCAATGGCCGCGATGCCGACCCAGGGGGTCCGGTAGCGTGGGTGCAGGCGGGCGAACACCGCTGGCACGAAGCCCGACTCCGCCAGAGCGAAGAGGACTCGGCTGCCGCCGATGACGAATGCGTTCCAGCTGGTGAGGATGCCGGCGATCCCCCCGAGAACCAGCAGCGCGCCTGCCGCTGGGTGCCCCCACGTTCGGGTAGCGGCATCGCCCGTCGCCATGCTGCCGACAGCCAGGGCAGGTGCGTCCAATGCCATGGCTACTGAAAAACCCATCAGGCCGTACCAGGCAACGGCCAGAAATACCGACACAAGAAGCAGCGTACCGATTCTGGCCGGTGGCAAATCGATTTCTTCGGCGGACTGAGGAATCACGTCGAATCCTACCAGCAGCGCGGGAACCATGATCAGCACGGTGAGAATGCCGGTCGCCGGCTCGGCTATCCAGGGTCGGGCGTTCTCCAGGGAGCCAAAGCTCACAGCGCCGGTGACAAGCACAATGCCGCAAAGGAGGATCAACGCTATGGCGGCGGTCTGCAGGCGGGCCGCGGTCTTGATGCCGAGGACGTTCACCCAGGTGACCAGCAGCGCGGCGACGGAGCCTATCAGCACGAAGCCCAGATCCACCGGTGCGCCGAACAGTTCCCATAGCACGCCGATCCGAATCTGCGGCGCCAGGTACTCCACGGCGGTGGGGAGGGCCACCGCCTCGAACAGGCAGACGTTAAGGTAGGCCATGAGCAGCGCCCAGGTGCACACGAATGACCAACCGGCACCCAGGCCGCGATGGGTGTAGACGTGCTCACCCCCGGCCAGGGGCATGGCAGAAGCCAGTTCGCTGTAAGTCAGACCGATGAGGGCGATGGCGAGCCCACCGCTGGCGAACGCGATCAGCGTGCCCAGGGAACCGGCGTTGGTGACCCAGTAGCCAGTCATGAGCACCCAACTCCAGCCGATCATCGCACCGAAGCCCAGCACAATGACTTCTCTGGATTTCAGGATGCGTGCAAACCCGGGGCTGCTTTCCGGGGGAAAAGCCTCCTGCATAGCGCTAGACGACCACCGGGAAAGTGCGTAAGCATAGTCGAACAGATCGAACCCGTCCGGTATTAACTGGTCTGATAGACCGCGATGGAAAATTGAGGACATGCGACCTTGCCCCGGATCATTCCCATCGTCCATCGTCAGAAACGCCTGGAAATCCGTCTTGATGATGACGGATCGCTGGAACTCTACCTTGACGGCTGCCTGCGCAAGCGTCGGGAGCCTGGGGCGCGGCAGCCGCGCTACGTCTGGACCAACGTAGAATTGGAGTGGGAAGAACACCACTACGTAGAGGCGCGGTACTGGGCGAACGACGATCGGCTGCAGGTTTCGGTGAACGGCAAAGTGCTGATGGATCAGCAGGTGTGACAGGGTTAAGCTGGCGGGAAGTTTCTGCAGTTCCCCTTCCGCCGGAATAACGGTCAGCTAACCGCTCTGCGGGCCCCTACGAACGATGCGCTAACGACAAATCCGCTATCATTCGGCGGTTATTCTGCGAACTTTGAATCCAGAGGTTGAACAGACATGCAAGAGATATCGCGTGACGCCATGCTGGCGCTGCTGGACCGCCAGCGGGAAGACTATCTGAAAGAAGGCGTAGTGAGTGCTGCGACCCGCCGGGACCGCCTGGAACGCGCCGTCAGCCTGCTGATGACCCACCAGGATCGCCTGGTTGAAGCCATGAGTAGCGACTTCGGACATCGCAGCGCGCACCAGTCGCTGTTTACCGATATCGCCGGATCGGTGGGCCCACTACGACACGCCCAGAAACACCTGGAGAAGTGGATGCGTCCGGAGAAGCGCAAGGCTGGTCCATTCCCGCTGAATCTGCTGGGTGCGAAAGCCCGGGTGGACTACCAGCCTTTGGGCGTCGTCGGCGTCATAAGTCCCTGGAACTTTCCTGTGAACCTGACTTTCACGCCGCTGGCCGGTATCCTGGCGGCCGGCAATCGCTGCATGATCAAACCTTCGGAGTACACGCCTCAAACTTCTGCGGTGATGGCGGAGATCTTTCCCACGGTCTTCGACGAGCTGGAAATAGCGGTTGTGACCGGAGGGCCGCAAACGGGGGCAGATTTTTCGTCGCTGCCTTTTGATCATCTGCTGTTCACTGGTGCGACCTCCGTTGCCAGACATGTCATGCGGGCAGCGGCGGAGAATCTGGTCCCGGTAACCCTGGAGCTCGGGGGTAAATCGCCGGTCGTGGTAGGCCGCTCCGCAGACATGCAGAAAACCACTGACGCCATAATGACCGGAAAGATGCTCAATGCCGGGCAGATCTGTCTGGCGCCGGACTACGTCTTCGTACCTGACGATCGACTCGACGAGTTCGTCGAATCCTCAGCTCGCTCCGTAGAGAAGATGTTTCCGACCCTGCTGGACAACCCGGATTACACCTCGGTGGTCAATCAGCGGCACTACGAGCGGCTCACTGGTTACATCGCCGAAGCTCGCGACAAAGGAGCTAAGGTCGTCGAGGTCAATCCAGCCAACGAGGATTTCCGGCAGCAGCCGCATCACAAGATTCCGCCAACGCTGATTGTTAACCCGGATGAATCCCTGCAGGTGATGCAGGACGAAATTTTCGGTCCCGTCCTGCCCGTCAAAAGTTATGGTCGGCTGGAAGACAGCATTGACTACATCAACCATCATCCCCGACCCCTCGGCCTCTACTACTTCGGTACCGACCGCGCGGAAGAATCTAAAGTGTTAAATCACACCACTTCCGGCGGGGTGACCGTGAACGACGTGGTGATGCATGTCGCTCAGGAGGATCTGCCCTTCGGTGGCGTCGGGCCGTCCGGAATGGGCGCCTATCACGGTCTGGACGGCTTCCGCACCTTCAGCCACGCCAAGGCCGTCTTTTCTCAGTCCAAAGTGAACGTGGCCGAACTTGCCGGGTTGCGTCCTCCTTATGGAGAGAAGATGCTGAAGATGGTTCGCCAGCAGATGCGCTGATGGAACGGCCGTCTTCCCAGAACCCGCACGCAGGGGACCCCAAGCATCTCGAAGCGCTGCTGCGCGAGCGGGCTGCGTCGTTCGACCGAGACGGTTACCTGGTGGTCCCCGGCCTTTGTCCGGCTATTGTGTGCAACGATCTTTTGGAAGATGTGCAGGCTGCACTGCATCCGGTGCTCGGTCCGGCGGAGTTCGAGGCGGACCTGGGCTATCCAGGCGCTCCCGCAGACCGGGACGCCGAAGGCGGTGACACGCCGCGGCGTCTGCTGCATGCCTACGCCCGGTTCGCCGCGCTCAGGCCCTGGCTTACCGGGTCCGAGGTTAAAGCCTACCTGCAGGCGCTGCTGAGCACTGATGGGGTGGCACTGTCCCAGTGCCATCACAACTGCATCATGACCAAATATCCCGACTACAGCAGCATCACATTGTGGCATCAGGATGTTCGCTACTGGTCTTTTCGGCGCCCGGAGCTGATATCGCTGTGGCTGGCTCTGGGCGAAGAGAGGGCGGAGAATGGCGCGCTGCAGGTGATTCCCGGATCCCACCGCAAGGCGTTTTCCGCGGAGCTGCTGGACGATGAGCTTTTCCTGCGCACGGATCTGCCGGAAAGTCGGGCCCTCGTTGACCAGGCGGTCACCGTGGAGCTGAATCGCGGCGACGTTCTGTTTTTTCACTGTCGCACGTTTCACGCGGCCGCAAAGAACCGCACGAACCTCGTGAAGCTGTCCGCTGTTTTCACCTATCATGATCAAACAAACCAGCCAATTCCCGGGACGAAGTCTGCGCTTTACGCGAGTATCCCGCTTTAGACGCGGGTGCAAACGTATGTGAGAACGCCTGCGTATCCGCGTTGCGGGGCGCTGCACATCGAGGTCAGTAGAGCATGTCTGACGAAGATCTTTTCCGCGATGCTATGAGTGACGTGGCGCCGCTGCAGCACAAGCGGGTCAGCCACGGCCGAGCACCTGTCGAAGTAACCCCGGCACAGCTGGAACGACGGGAAGCCGCGCTCGGCAATCGCGATCGGACGCCGAAAACGGACCCTAACTATCTGACCCTCGGCGAGGTGAAGCAGCTCGATCCCAGAGCGATCCTGGCTTGGAAGAAAGATGGCGTTCAGCACGAGGTCTTCCGTAAGCTCAAGTCTGGAAAATACCCCATTGAAGGGAAGCTCGATCTGCATCGGCTCACGGTGAAAGAATCCAGAGCGGAGGTTTTCCGGTTCACGGCTCTGGCGCTTGCCAAAGGCTGGCGGACGGTGCTCATCTCCCATGGCAGGGGTGAGCGCAGCCCGACTCCGGCGCGGATCAAAAGCTATGTGGCCCACTGGTTGACGCAGATACCCGACATCATCGCCTATCACAGCGCAATTCAACCCCACGGTGGCACCGGCTCTGTCTACGTTATGTTGCGCAAGTCTGAGGCGGCGCGGGAGCGGGCGCGAGAGTTGCACGGGCTCAAGAGCGAGGGCGGATCTGAAACTTGAGCTTGGCAAAATTTGAGGATCCAGCGCCTTCCTGAGCGAATAGCGCTTTTCGGAGGCGGAGGCAGATCGTCCCGGCCGCTCGGCTCACGCCGGCCAGGCCGCCTCGGCAAGCAGCGACGTGCGCTTGCGAACGTCCTCTGGCCAGGCGGCGATCAGGCTGCCGAACCTGGCAGATTCACCGGCAAACAGCGCGCGCATGGCTTCTTCGAAGCCGGGTTCGTTGCCGGCCAACGCGGTGGCGAACCGGTAGGTCGCTTCCTGAGCCGCTCGCTGCTGCGCTCTCGGCTCCTTTGCGGCCGCCTCAACCAGCCGGCGCACGGTTACAGAGGCGCCGCCAGGCTGGCTGGCCAGCCACGCCCAGTGTCGCGGCAGCAGGGTGATCTCACGGCTTACTACCCCGAGCTTGGGTCGCCCGCGGGCTCTGGGCAGGTTCGGCAAGGCGTCGGCTATGTTTTCCCGTATCCACGCTTCGGTCTCGGCGTCGCTGCCGTTCAGCATGACGTCTGTGACTTGGCCGGATTCGCTGTCGAATATCAGCACCAGGCGTTCGCCGCCGGATTGCAGATGGGCCTTTACCGCGCGGGCGACGCTCAGAAGGTCGCCATGGGCTATCTCCCGGGCATGGTCAAAGGCGCAGAACGTGCGGGTCATGGTGTTGGCTCTCCAGACGGGCGGGGAAATCTACCCGGGCAAAATAGGAATGTCAATTATACCCGGGTATAAAAAGCGACGTTAATCGAGGACCGGCCGAAACCCCAGCAGAGACACTTTGTAGGTATCGGGGTCGCCGTGGTGCATCAGGGTGCCGTCCCCGGTTTCCACAGCTATGACGGCTTGGCGGTCGCCGGCCAGATTGACCACGTCATCGCAGCGCCAGTTCTGCGCCCTGATGTGAGCCAGCAGCGTTTGCCCAAGGGTGTGCAGGTGCGCGGGCGCGAGGCTGACGCCGGCGAGCCAGCGCTGCTCGCAGACGGCAACGAAGCTGCGAAAGTATCTGGGTCGTTTGAGCTCACGATCAGAGATATCCAGCTCGCCTTCCTCGATGATGCCTGGCCCTGCCTGCAGCGCGCTGTGAAAGAGGTTCCGCTGATAGGCCCGTCGGTGCACCACGCCCATACCGGTGTCATTGATGCCCAGAATGCGGGTGTAGCCGTGGACCTGCACCGGGCTCAGCGTTTGCCCGTCTACCTGCAGCAGGCCTACCGGTTCCAGACTGTTCAGTTCGGATACGAAACCGCTGCCAATGACCGCGGCAAAGTTCCAGTCCTTCAGCATGGCTCGGGCGGAGAAGCCTTTTCTCGGCATCCCTATGAGAACCGGCTCCATGAGAGCGGGATCGATTTCCAGCACCAGCAGGGCGCCATCGCCACTGCCGATGACTTGTGCCGACAAACCGGGGCGGTCCAGGTCGAGCTGGGTTTCTCCGGTCTTGCTCCCCGCTTGCTCTATGCCGCTGCTGGGAACTCGTGTTGCCGGGCTGTTTGCGGTGGCGTTGGGCGATTGCGCATCGTTGCAGCCAGGGATGAGGCCGATAAGCACGACCATCAGCAGCAGGCGGCCAAAGCGGTTGGCCACGCTCACGTCAAATCGCTCAGCAAATCGTTCAGCAAATCGTTCAGCAAATCGTTCAGCAAGAGGAGAGGCTCATTCAGTGACTACCCTGAGCAAGTATCCTGGCCTGACCGACCCAGTCTTCTCGAGCGATTCTGCCCTTGAAACGGATGTGCGCCTCGATGCGCTCGATGTCCGCTTCTGTCAGATTCGCGATCTGCTCAAAGCGCTCGTAGCCCAGCGCGCGCAGATCGCTTTCCAGCTTGGCGCCTATACCCTTGATCTGCCTCAGATCGCTGCGCACCCGTGCCGGGGTCGAGGCAGGGGGAACCGGCGACAGCGTTTCCGCAGGGGCCAGCGGCGGCTTTCCCGGTGCTTCCGGGGATGCCCCGGATGCAACCGACAGCTCGTCTGGACTGAAATCGTCCACCGCGATCACCCGGGCCACGGCCAGCTGCGCCTGACGCACCTGTTCCGCTTCTTCCTTGCTGAACTCGCCGCCTGCGAGCGCGGTTTCGATCAGCTTCTCAACGTTGCCCGGGGTGACTGCCTCGCGGGTAAGCGCCCGCAGATGGCGCTCGGCCTGCGTTGAGGCGATAACTGCGGCGAATGCCGCGTTGAGCTCGGCCAGCCCCTCACCGTCGTTGGCAACATACATGCCGCTGAGCAGACGATCTCTGGCCGGGCCCGGTGTCAGCAGGACGCGGGCCGCACGCTTGCCCAGATTGTCCGACGGCTCGCGGTAGAACAGCCCGAAGGGAAACATGATGGTCTTCAGCGGGCGGCGCAGCCACCACACCGGGAAGTTTCGAATCACGTTGATCAGACCGGTTTGAATGGCCAACAGGCTGTCCCGCATGGCCCAGTTCAACAGCGGCAGATCCTCTGCGGGTCGACCCGCATCTTCATACGTTTTCAACAACGCGGATGCCATGTATAGATGGGCCAGCACATCTGCCAGGCGACCAGAAATCTTCTCGCGAAACTTGAATCGCCCGCCCAGCACCATGAGCACCAGATCAGAGAGGAGCGCGAAAGCGGAACTCATACGGGTCAGCTGGCGAAAATAGTGGGCGGTCGGCCCGCCAATAGGCGTGCTAACGAACCTGGCTCCGGTCAGCCCCATCCACAGCGTGCGTATGAAGTTGGACAGCGTGAACGCCACATGGCCAAAAAACGCGGCATCGAAAACTGCGAGCCCGCGTTCCGTATCCTCGTCCGCCGCTGCCTGCATTTCCTGCAGTATGAAAGGATGGGCACGAATCGCACCCTGACCGAACACGATCATGCTGCGCGTCAGGATGTTGGCACCTTCAACGGTGATCCCTATTGGGATCATCTGATAGAGGCTGTTAAGGTAGTTGCGCGGGCCCTGCATTATGCCTTTGCCGCCGTGCACGTCCATGGCATCGTTGATCGCCCGCCGGTTGCTCTCGGTGAGGTAACTCTTGGCAATGGCGGTCAGCACGCTGGGGCGCTCGCCCAGCATCAGAGCGGTCAGGGTGAGCTGGCGGGTCGCATCGTCACGGTAGGCGTTGCCTGCCAGCCTGGCGAGCACGGCTTCGACACCTTCGAAGTAGCCAATAGGCATCTTGAACTGCTTGCGGACGCGGGCATAGGCGCCGGTGGCGTGAGCGGCCAGCTTGCCGCCAGCAACGCCCAGCGCCGGCAGGGAAATTGCCCGCCCTGCCGCCAGGCTCTGAACCAGCATGGTCCAGCCCTGACCGATCTGCTCCGCCCCACCGATGATCGAATCCATCGGGATGAACACGTCCTGGCCCTGGGTGGGGCCGTTCATGAAGGCCGCGCCGCTGGGTGAGTGGCGACGACCCGTGGTTACCCCGGTCAGGTCGGTAGGAACCAGCGCGCAACTGATGCCCAGCTCCACCTCGCCACCGAGCAGAAGGTCTGGATCCCGGGCTTTGAACGCCAAACCCAGCAGCGTGGCCACAGGGGCCAGGGTGATATAGCGCTTGTCCCAGGTCAGGCGGAAACCCAGGACTTCTTCGCCCTGCCATGGGCCTCGACAGACGATGCCGGTGTCTGTCATCGCGCCGGCGTCCGAACCCGCGACCGGTGATGTGAGCGCAAAGCAGGGAATGTCCTCACCCGAGGCCAGACGTGGCAGGTAGCGGGCTTTCTGCGCTTCAGTCCCGTAGTGCTGCAGCAGCTCGCCTGGCCCCAGCGAGTTTGGAACCATCACCGTAACCGCGGCACTGACGTTGCGGGTGGCGATTTTCATCACCACCGCGGAATTGGCCAGCGGTGAGAACTCGAGGCCGCCGTAAGCCTTGTCGATGATCATGCCGAAGAAGCGATGCTGCTTGAGGAAGGCCCATACCTCTGCGGGCAGGTCGCGATCCTGCTGAATCTGCCACTCGTCGAGCATCGCGCACAGTTGTTCTACCGGACCATCGAGAAACGCCTGCTCTTCGGCGCTGAGCGACGGCCCGGGTGCATGCAGCAGCCGAGGCCAGTCCGGCTTCCCGGAGAAAAGCTCCGCATCCCACCACACGGTTCCGGCATCCAGTGCAGCCTGCTCAGTTTCCGACAGCACGGGCAGGGTGCGGCGAAACCATCCGAGCAGGGGGCGGGTAATCCAGGTTCGCCGCAGCCGTTGGTAACCGAGGGCGGCGAAACCGAGGAAAATCATCACCAGGAGTACGCTGGTCCCAAGGTTGATCGGGTCAAACAGCACGGCGATGATCGCCAGTACCCCCAGCGTGGCCAGGGCAACCTGATGGCTGGCCCGGCGGTAGGCGAGAACGCCGACCGCCAGCACGACGAAGAGACAGAATGTGATGGTCACCAAATAGTTCTCCGGGCCGGGTGTTTTTCCACCGAATCCCTTTGCGGGTCGGTACTTGAAAACAGTTTACACGGGTAGCGTTTCCAGCAGAGTGATCCATTTGGCGGGAAATTCACGTCTCTTTCGCGCGCCCGCCACCGAACCTTCACCACGTGCGCCAGATAGTAGAGGGGTAGCCATCAAGAATACCTTTCGCAGGCCATGGAGCAGACGCATGATTCACCCTCGCAGAACGGATAGAGACCCATCTGGGTTGTCAGGGAAGACGTTGAAGGAGGCGGCGGCGCTGGGGATTCTGCTCGTCTGTGCTGCGGTTCCTTGCGCCGCGCTTGCTGATGATGGCAGCTACCGGTTTGAGGCCCCCAGCCGCGATGGCATCGGCAAATTCTACATGGGCCGTGAGATTTCTCACGTCATGGGCCACCGCGGCACGGGCTGGCTGGAACGTCCGGAGCGGCAGCGGGAAGAGCATACCGATGTGCTGGTGGACCGCCTGCCCATTGAAGCGGACCACGTGGTCGCTGACATCGGTGCCGGTACCGGCTACTTCTCGTTTCCGGTGGCGGAACGCGTCCCAGACGGCCGGGTGCTCGCCGTCGACATCCAGCCTGAGATGCTGGTCATCATCGAACAGCGCAGGCGCGAACGCGGCATCGACAACGTGGAACCGGTGCTGGGGACCGTCACCAACCCTGGGTTGCCGGCCGCGGTGGTCGATCTCATATTCATTGTCGACGCCTACCACGAATTCTCCCACCCACGTGAGATGTCAACCGCGATGTACGAGGCGCTCCGCCCCGGCGGCAAGCTGGTGCTGGTCGAGTACCGTGCCGAGGACCCAACCGTGCCCATCAAGCCGCTGCACAAGATGAGCGAGGCGCAGGTCAGGAAGGAGATGACCGCGGTGGGCTTCCATTGGGTAGCTACCGGCGCTTACCTGCCTCAGCAGCATGTCCTTGTATTCGCTAAACCGCTGCTGGATGCCGGTACTAATTCGGGTGCGGGTGGGTTTGCTATCCGCTAACCTCAGAGGATGCCGGAGGATCGTCCCTTAGCCGCCAACGTCCCCCCTCAGGATGCTTTGCTGTCTGGTTCGTCCATGGTTCCGCTGGTAGTCGGCGTGACGGGTCATAGGGACCTGGTGGAAGTTGAGTTACCGGGTATCGAAGCCCGGGTACGGGAATTTCTCAGCGACCTGCAGGAACGCTACCCGAACCTGCCACTGCGGGTCATGACGCCCCTTGCCGAAGGGGCGGATTGTCTGGTGGGCCGGGTAGCGCAGGAGCTTGGCATCCCGCTCACCGTGCCGCTGCCCGTACCGGTCGCCCTCTACGAGCAGGACTTCAGCAACTCCGAATCTCTGGCGGATTTTCGGACCTTGAGCGCAGCGGCCGAGTGCTTCGAACTGCCGCTGGTGCCTGGCAACACCGACGAATCCATCGTCGACCATGGACACGCACGCGACATGCAGTACGCCCAGGTCGGCACTTACCTGGCAGCGCACTCGCACATTCTGCTCGCCGTCTGGGACGGTAAACCCTCAGATCGGATGGGAGGCACCGCCCAGGTCGTGCAGTTTCACCAGTACGACGTGATGCGCGGATTTACGGCCGAGGACAGGCGGGCCCGGCTGCACTTCACCGCCGATGAGAGCGATCTGGTGTACCACGTTATGTGCTCCCGGGCCGGTGCAGCGCAGCGCAACCCGAACGCCTGCAGCACGGTATGGATAACTTCGGACCAGATGAAGCCGATAACCCTTTACCTGCCCTCGGCCTACGCTGAAATCTTCCGCCGCATGGAGGAGTTCGCCGAGGACGTCGACAATCACGAAGACCTCATCGAGGGGGAGTCCTGGCCCCTGTATCAGGCGCAGGACACGGCGCATCTGCGAGCGGGCGCGCAGCGCATCGACCGCGTCTTTCGCGCGGCCGACTGTCTGGCCAATTACTATCAGAAACGGGTCCAGTTTGCCTTGCGGATGATATATGGAAGTGCTGCCGCCGCCGGCGTCTGTTTCATCGCCTATGCCGATCTGGAGGCGCTGGAGATAATGATCTATCCCTATCTGGGGTTCCTTTCGTTGGGCGTTGCGCTGGCTTTCCTCGTCAGTCGCAAAGACTGGCAGCGCCGCTATCTGGAATATCGGGCGCTGGCTGAAGGCCTGCGCGTGCAGTTCTACTGGTCCGTCGCCGGTATCAGGCAGTTGAGTGATACCAAATATACCCACGACACCTTCCTGCATAGTCAGGACATCGAGCTGGGTTGGATACGCAACGTGATGCGGGTAACGGGCGCGCGGGCTGACCTGGGCGGCGGACCCATTCCGGAGACAGCCCTGCAGTGGGTAATAAAGGAGTGGGTGGGCGACGCAACGAACGGCCAGACCTCTTACTTCAAGCGCAAGAGCGCGGAGCGCCAGCGCACCCACAATATGACCCGCAACATCGGCCGAAGCGCCTTCGTGCTCGCGGCTCTGGCAGCTACCGTGCTGGCGTTCTGGCCAACGGAATTTACGGATGCTTCTCGGAACCTGCTGATTGCCGCCATGGGCCTGTTGCCGCTGCTGGCCGTTATTCGTGAAACCTACGCGCAGAAGCGGGCAGACCAGGAAATGGTTCGCCAGTACCAGTTCATGTACGGCATTTTCAGCCGGGCCTATCACATGCTCGCTGAAACCGACGACGTGGACCAGCAGCACCACATCCTTCGCAGTCTGGGCTCCGCCGCGCTTGAGGAAAACTCAGAATGGCTGCTGCGTTTGCGGGACAGGCCGCTGCAGTCGGCGGGAACCCCGACCTGAATCAGATCCGGCCCTTACCCAGGTCCAGCCGTCCCCGCGCCAGGTTCAGGCGCAGCACGTCGCTGCCGCCCTCCGCCAGACGCAGGCTGCGCACCTGGCGGTACAGCATGGCCAGTGGGTGGTCCTCGACCAGGGCGCCGCCGCCCACCAGCTGGATGGCGGTATCCACCACCTCACCCAAGGTTTCCGTGGCGAAGACCTTGCACGCCATGCCCTCGTTGACGACGTTCTCTCCGGCATCCGCCAGCCGCGCAGTGCGGTAGATCATGCTGCGGGCGGCGAAGGCGCGGATACGCAGGTCGGCGTAGCGAAGCCGTACGCCTTCCCGGCTGCCCCGGGCTCTACCGCTGCGGTCGGGCTGCAGCAGGTGGTCGGTTAGGTAGCTGAGCACCCAGCGCATGGTCCCCGCGCATTGGGCCGCAATCTGCAGACGGGTGTCACCGATCTGGCGCATGGCGCGGGGCATGCCCTCGCCTGGCGTTCCGATGATGTGGGCGCGGGGCACGCGCGCGTCGTCGAATCGGAACGCAGCGTGTCGGCTGCCGTCAATGGAACTGAACCGGCGGGTGATCGAGACCCCGGGAAGGGCGGTATCAATAACCACCATGGCCGGACCTCGATCGCCAACCTGCACCAGGGTGTTGATGAAGTCGGCATCGGTCCCGCCGGTAACGTAGGATTTCCGGCCGGTTATCACCAGCGTGTCGCCATCCTCCACTGCGCGGGTAGGCGCGGGTGCGTCATCTGGCTCGGTAAAGGCGAAACCGCCGCGCTTTTCCCCCGCCAGCAGCGGCGCCAGATATCTGCTTCGCAACGGCTCGTCCACATCTGCCAGCACGCCCGGGCCGGGGCCGAACACCGCGCCGGTGTGAGGCGCGTTGGTGGCAGCAAGCTCGTCACGCACCAGAGTCAGCTCCAGGGTAGTCGCTTCGCTGCCGCCGAAGGCTGCGGGCTGAGTCATTGCGAAGAATCCGGCCTTCCGGGATGCCTCGATGACGGCTTGCCGCGCCTGATCGACGGGCATGTCCCGTCTCGGCTCCAGCGTCTCGCGGGCGAAAGCCCTGACCTTCTCGAGCAGTTCCTGCTGCGACGGGGTTAGCTGCTCGGGCATGGCATCAGACCGCCGGCCCGACCAGAATCACCACGATGAGCAGTATGCACACCACCATGGTGCCCACGGCATAGACCAGCAGGCTTTCCTTGCGTGCCGAGGCGTTGAGGAATGCCATGACCTCGTCATCGCTCTTTGCCGTCGTGCTGCTTGTCAGGCGATAGCGCGTGATGCCGTCTGGACGCCTGGGCAGCTTGACGAACAGCTCCGGGGTGGCCTCGAGACGCGCGTTCACCTCTGCGAATCCGATCCCCGTTTGGCGAGCTATCTGCGTGGGATGCAGCCCGGTGTCGGGATTTTCCCGGAAGCAGCGATAGATATCTTCCAGTTTCCGCTCCTTGCCGCGGAAGCGAAACGTGATAGGTATGAAGCCGAGCATCATGGCGTGCGAGCCTTCCACCGTGGTCAACGGGTACGGCGAAAATTATACCCGTTTGCGTGCAACGGCGATGGCTCGCACCGGACGTGGATGACCTTCCACCGTGAGATCTGAATTCACAGGGTCCAGAGCCTCGGCCAGAGATTCGAAGGTCATCCAGGCAGTGCTGCGCTGCTCGTCGACGCTGGTAGGCGTGACGTCGACGATTTGCGGCTCCAGAAAGCCGGCGGCGCTGAGCCAGTCCAGCATTCTGTTGGCATCTGGAATCAGGTGCACGTTGCGCATTCGCGCATAGCGCCCGGAGAGAGTTAGGGGGCCCCCGTTATTCACCACCAGTGACTCCAGAACCACCTGGCCGCCAGGGCGAGTGTGCTCGAAGAGTGACCGGACATGCGCTTCGGCGTCGCGGCGGTGATAGA
>JAHEEG010000195.1 GCA_024640825.1 Gammaproteobacteria bacterium | reverse complement strand
CCAGAGAACCCCCGCCAGCCAGCAACTCCTCGTGTGCGCTACCGGCAGATTTCGGGCGAATTATCCAGCCGATGAAGGCCCGGTTGATCCGGTACAGCAGGTTCCTCAGTCTATCCATGGCTCGAGCCCATCGCCTGAGCTGTCAGAAGCGGCCGCGGAACAGATCCTCGGGTTTCGTGTTGGGATCCTCGGAGTTGATCTCCACCTCCCAGACATCCTTGAACTTGCGGTCGGTCGTCGCATCCGTCCCTTCACGGTCTTTAATCACGGTGGGCCGGAGGAACACCAGCAGGTTGCGTTTGGTGCGTTCCTTGGAGTCGGAGCGGAACAATCTGCCGATGCCCGGTATGCTGCCGAAAAAGGGCACTTTCTTGGTGCTGTCGGTGATGTCGTCTTGAATCAGGCCCCCCAGCACGATGGTCTGCCGGTCGTCGGCGAGAATGACGGTCTCGATCAGCCGCTTGTTCGTAACGACGTCGGAAAAGGCGTCCGCGCCCACGGGCGCGTTTATAACGTTGGTGATTTCCTGGGAGACGTCCAGCCGCACCGTTGTTCCGTCATGGACGTGCGGGGTTACTGTCAGCTGCAGGCCTACGTCTTTGCGCTGCACCGTCGTGAAGGGATTCTCGGAGCTATCACCCGTGGTGGTGAACGATCCGGTACGGAAGGGCACTTCCTGGCCGACGACGATCTTGGCTTCCTGGTTATCCAGAGTGACGATGCTCGGCGTGGACAGCAGATTTGCGTTAGAGTTGGTCGCCAGCGCCTGCACCACGGCGGCGAAGGACAACCCGTTGACGTCGATCCGGGCCACGGCGAGCGTGGGCTTGTCAATGGAGGACAGACCAGACAGCACATCCACCTCCCCATCCTCGCCGATCAGATCGCCGATCAGGCTTGAAACCACGCCGTCCAGAGTGGTGCTGACTATGGGCACGCTGGAACCGTCCTGATCGGCACCGGCAAACTCCACGCCGATAGCGGAAGCGTCGGTGATGGAAATTTCCACGATCGCGGCTTCCACCAGAACCTGATGACGGCGAATATCCAGCTGTCTCAGAACGTCCGAGATCTCCTGCATGACGCTGGGGTCGGCACGTATGATGATGGCATTCAATGACTCGTCGGCCCTGATGGTGGTCTCCTGCACGTTGCCGTCTTCACCAGCGGGGTTGTCCACCACCATGCTCTGCAGGATTTCGGCGATGGCCAGCGCGTCGGCGTGCTGGAGATACACGACTTTGGTTGTGCCGGTTGCGGTCGCCGGCTGATCCAACTGCTCGATGAGCTTGAGGATCTCAGCGACGGGCCTGGGTTTGCCGCGGATCACCAGGCTGTTGTTGCGCTCGTTGGCGATGATCTGGATGCGCTGTGGGCCTGCGGCGTTCTTGCCGAGCTGCTCCGGGGCCACCTTCTCCAGCATGGCTACGACGCTGCCCACCCACGCGTCTTTGAGCGGTACCATCACTACTTCGTCTTCGTCAGAGACGTCGATCTGCTGCACCAGCTTCACCAGGCGTATGATGTTGTCGGCATGGTCGCTGATGATGACCACGTTGGGCTCAGGAACCGCGGCGATGTGGCCGTACTGGGGAATCAACGGCCGGAGGATCTTGACCAGCTCGGCGGACTCGACGTTCTGTGCGGCGACTACCCTTGTTACCAGTTCCTCCGGTGGGATGGTGGACAGTTCGCCCGAGACGCCCGGACTCTGCTTTGCCGTGGCGTTCTGCTGGATACGAATCACGCCACCGGAGGGCACGGCGGTCCAGTTGTGCACCCGCAGTACCGAGAGGAACAGCTCGTAGACGGCTTCCTGATTCATTGGCGCGCTGGAGATGACGGTGACGTTGCCTTTGATTCTAGGGTCCACCACAAACGTTTTGCCGGTGATCTCGGCGACCTGAATGACGAACTCGTTGAGGTCGGCATTCTTTATGTTGATCTTCCAGGTCTGCTCCTGAGCAGCCGCCAGGTCGGCGAAAGCGCCTGTCAGGCACATCAGAATGCCGGCAAGGATGCTGTGTACGATTCTGTTGTTCATAAATTATTTTAGTGCAGCGGTGACAAAAAACCGCCGGTTTCCTCGCTGTACTTCAAGTCGCGCTGAGCCTTGCGCGAGCACGTTGTCGATTTCCATGCGATCCTGGTTGAGGTCGCCGACGGGGCGGCCATTGACTGACACGATTATGTCACCAGGCTGAAGACCAGTCTGGCTGAGGTACGGGGACTGAGCAAGATTACCCAGCCGGTAGCCCGACGCGCCGCCTTCCTCTACCGGGCTGATGCCCAGCGCATCCAGCGCCGCGCCTGGATCCGCGTCAACCTGATCGCGAATCGCGCTGATGACGTCTCCCATGTCCGCGGCTTCGCCTTCCGCGTCTGTGCCTTCCAGTAATTCGGTAACGCCGCCAGCCGCTTCCTGGTCGTTCGGACCTTCATAGGGTTCGCCTCCCGATGTCTGCCCCAGTGGCTGGCCTCCGTTTACCGTCTGCGCCCATCCGCTATCGCTCTGTTCCGGGAAATAGAGAGCTTCCCGGGCGCCGGCACGGCGCAGAACGACGTGGTCGGGAAACACCTCGATCAGGGTGGCGTTACCGGGCAGTTGGGCGCCGATGGCGTAGAGTTCGCCCCCTTTGCCCTTCTGCGAGATGATCGCCACCGATTCCTCCGCCACTTCAGCAACGAATACTCCCTTGAGCTCAAGCGGCAGGCGTGTGGCAACGGTTGGTGATACATCAGCTTGCGCTTCAATTGCCTGCGCGTCTACGGAGCCGAAAAGATTTCTCGTCAACAGGCCGTTGATGTCAACGTCGGCAGCTGCACGACCAGAACCGGATGAGCCCGTTGTTTTGCCTGCCGTCGTGGCCGCTCGGGACCCCGGGGGGGCGGACAGGAAGTAGAGCACTGTGGTTGCCACGGTGTACGCTATCCCCGCGATCATCAGCCAGCGCGCGGGCCCCGCGAGTCTTGTGGAAACAGCATCCAGCAACATCTTAACCTTATACAGCTAACCTTCTGAACTTAAAAGATTTGTTCTTCTACTTCTAGCACGACTTCGTGATCTGCGTCTGATCCTGGCCATGGATTGTTCAACAGTCTGGTGAGAAATCGCGTTATGCCGATTTTTACGAAGCCGTTGTTCAGCATCTGTGCTACCAGCAGCGGAGTTTGACCGTTCTCTGGGTAAATATAGACCTCCAGGCCCTCACCGAGGTTGGCTACCAGTGCTGGCAGGGTTCCCCGGTGATTCTGACCAGAGAGCCGGTAGCGGACGTCTCCTCCGGCCCAGGTCAGATAGCCGGAAGCCTCGCCAGCGGCCAACCCCGGTTGGATCGGTTGGTCCGGCGCCACGGTTGCGGCGTCGTTCCCGTTTCTGAACAGCGCCAGCGTTACGTCTGTGAGAATGACATCTCCCGTCATGCCGATGTCGTAAGGTGACAGCCATTGGTTGAGAAAGTGTGAGGGCAGCTTTCCTGCGAGGTCCAGGCGGTAGCTGTCCAGCGATACCCCGACATTCCCATCGAGCGTCTGGCCTGGTCCTGTCAGCGTCAGATGGTATCCGATATATCCCTGCAGAATGGCGGCCGGCCTGAAGCGCCAGTGGATCTGCCCTGCCGCGTGCTCGGCCAGGTAGAGTTCTCCCACGCCTCGCCAAAGCGTGCCGGAGGGATGCAACAGATCGACGCCTTCCACCGGTGCCAGCAGGGTTCTCAGCAGGCCCGCCGGTGCGAAGACGACAATGAACAACGCGACCAGAACGATGCCGATTAACAACGTTCTACGCATGGTCAGGCGCCAGAAGGAGGCGCTCCAGTATGCCCAGGTACATTTCGGCCAGCGGTTCCAGGTCTGCGATCGCCACGTGCTCGTTTACCTGATGGATACTCGCGTTTACCGGGCCCAGTTCGACCACCTCACACCCCGTGGGCGCGATGAAGCGGCCGTCCGAGGTGCCTCCGCCGGTGGATTTCTCGGTCGTCAGCCCGGTCGCCGCATTGATGCTGTCACATACCGCTTCGATCAGCGCGCCGGGTCGGGTGAGGAAAGGCTCGCCCGACAGCTGCCAGCTCAGCCGGTAATCCAGGCCGTGACGATCGAGAATCGCCGCTGTCCTGGTTTGCAGCGACGCCGAGGTCTGCTCGGTGCAGAAGCGGAAATTGAAGCTCAGGGTCAGCTCTCCCGGCACGACGTTTGTGGCGCCAGTGCCTGCCGAGATATTGGATGCCTGCCAGGTTGTCGGCGGAAAATACGCGTTGCCCTGGTCCCATTGCGTTGACGCAAGCTCGGCGAGGGCGGGTGCAATTCGATGTATAGGGTTATCCGCCAAGTCCGGATAGGCGACATGTCCCTGCAAACCGCGAACTTTGAGCGAGCCGTTCAGCGAGCCTCGACGTCCCACGCGGATGACGTCACCGAGGTGTTCCCTGGAGGAAGGCTCGCCGACAATGCAGTAGTCGGCTTTTACGCCTTCCGCAGACAGCCGTTCCACGACCGCTCTGGTGCCGTTTATTGCAGGGCCTTCTTCATCACTGGTTATCAGGAAGCCGACGCGGCCGGTCTGAGCGGGATGCTGGGCGAAGAATCGCTCGTTTGCCAGCACCATTGCCGCGATGCTTGCTTTCATATCTGCGGCGCCGCGCCCGTACAGAAAGCCGTCGCGGATGTCTGGCTCGAACGGATTCGACTGCCACTGCTCCAGCGGACCGGTGGGCACCACGTCGGTATGGCCAGCAAATACCAGCAGCGGCCCCTCAGTACCTCGCTGCGCCCAGAGATTGGTAACTTCGCTGGCCGGCATGGGCCTGCAGGTAAAGCCACAGGCCTGCAGACGCTCGGCCAGCAGCGCCTGACAACCGGCATCATCTGGGGTTACGCTGGGACAGCGAATCAGCTGACAGCAGAGATCCAGGACGGCGTTGTCGCAGGGTTCCGACAATGTTCAGGCTCCGGTGACTCGCCCTAGACTCAATTGTGTGCGTGCAGCTGCTCGTTCAGCGCGATAGCTTTGCGATTGCTGCGGCACTCGATCTGGCCCGTCTGGCTGTTTCGAATGAAAAGCATGTCTGAACCGCCGGCGAGCTCTCGGGCCTTGATCGTCTTTACGGTCTTCGCGTTCTCATCCTTGAGGGTGACCAGGGTTCCCGCCGTGATGTACAGGCCTGCCTCGATGGTGCATCGATCCCCCAGTGGTATGCCGGTGCCGGCGTTGGCTCCGATCAGGCAGTTGCTGCCGATGCTGATGGTGATTTCGCCGCCACCGGACAGGGTACCCATGGTGCTGGAGCCGCCGCCGAGGTCGGAGTGCGCTCCGAGCACCACGCCCTGGGATATTCTGCCTTCAACCATGTTGGGCCCGAGCGCGGCGGCGTTGAAGTTGATAAATCCTTCGTGCATGACCGTGGTGCCCTCACCGAGGTAGGCACCCAGGCGGATACGGCTGGCGTCAGCGATTCGGACCCCGTTCGGGACCACGTAGTTTGTCATTCGCGGGAACTTATCGATGCTGGTAACTTCCAGGTGGTCGCCGGAAATCCTGCCGTGCAAAAGCGCCTCATCAAGTTCGCCGATGTCTATCGCGCCTTTGCTGGTCCAGGCAACGTTTGGCAGGTGCGCGAATATGTTCTTGAGATTCAGCGTGTTAGGCAGCGCCAGACGGTGGGACAGCAGGTGCAGCTTCAGGTAGGCCTCGGCGGTGTGTTTTATGTCGGTATCTGCTTCCAGTGTCACAATGCGCAGCGGGCGGTCTGCCTCCAGCATCGCACGGGTTGCGGACACCAGGCCCGATGGCAGGCCCACAGGATCCATGTCTCCCAGCCTGGTCGCAAAGCTGAGCAGTCTTTCCGGCGCGCAGCTGCCGACGCCCGGCTCGAAGCTGTCGCGGACAGCCTCGCAGAGCGTGGGTGTCGGGTCTCTCACCGGTGTCGGATAGAAACAGTCAATGGTCTGGCCGGCCTTGTTTTCCCGGCTCAGCCCGACGGCGAAGGCGAAAAGAGAAACGTCGGGCTGGGTTGGCTGCGTGGCCATGCTGATGCTCCACAATCACAGAAAACGCGAGTTTGGTCGATATTCAGGCGCGCAGATGATACAGCTTTCTGGCCCTTGTTTCCGTTGCTTGCCAAGCTT
>JAHEEG010000194.1 GCA_024640825.1 Gammaproteobacteria bacterium | reverse complement strand
GCCGAAGATCGTGAACCAGCCCACCAGCCCCATCATGATTGCGCGCTCGCTGGGCCTACGGTAGCTGCGCAGAGCCGACGGGTAGTTGTGGGTCTCCACGTACCAGATGCCCCGCTCATCGAATGGACGCCCGCCTTGTGTCCGCTTGAGGTAGGCACCCATCGCGGAGAGATTCTTGCGTCGGTGATCGGGGTGTGTCCAGGACTTGTAGCCATAGCGAAAACCGGCAGGAACTACTATTTCCAGCTGGTCCGTGATCGGCGCCTTGACGCGGGTATTGAAACTGAAGGCAACCAGCTCATCGCCGTAGAAGGTGACAGTGCATTCGTCATCGTGGTGAAAGGCCTCATCGACAAAGGCCTGGTCCAGATTGCGGATTTTGTCTAGAGCTGGCAGGAAGTCCGCCTTGCAGCCCAGTCGGGCGGTGTATCCTGGGGGAATCACCGGGGCAACGGGATCGTCAAGATCCGGGCGGTCTGCGCCCACCTGAACATAGTGAATGTGAAATCCCAGGCGTTTCCCCAGCGGCTGCATAATCTGCCAGTAGATGGCCCGCTTCCAGCCCCAATCCCGCGCGTGCTGATGTAAAGTCGCTAACCCGGATGCTGGTCGGATCATCCCGACTCTCTCGTCAGACATTGGCTGCAGTGGCACTTTCTTTCAGCGCCTTACCCACCACCCGTATTGCCAGGGTCTCTTCCGCACCTTCGAAAATAGACAGCACGCGGGCATCGGCATAGTAGCGGCTTACTGCGGTCTCTTCCGCGTAGCCCATACCGCCGTGGATCTGCAACGCCTCACGGCACACCCACTCCGCCGCCTTGCAGGCGAAGAGCTTAACCAGGCTGGCTTCCATCTGGCCTTTATCCTGGTCCATAAGGCGCGCTACCGCGTAAGTGAAGTGCCGGCAGACGCTGATGTAGGCTCCCATCTTGGCATACTTGGCGAGCGTCAACGGGTAGTTCGACACAGCCTGACCGAACACCCGGCGGTCAGCGCCGTAGCTCAGCGCGGCCTCGAAGGCCGCCTGCATCAGTCCGCAGGCGCGGGCCGCCGTCTGCAGCCGTCCGCCCATGAAGCCGCGCATGGTGTAATAAAAACCCCTGCCCTCGCCTTTCGCCTCGCCAACCAGCGCGTCGCCAGGGACGAAGTAGTCGTCGTAGAACATTTCGTAAGAATGCATGCCTCGGTATCCGAGGGTAGAAATGGCGCGACCGGTGATTCTGCCGCCGCCTTCCTGACTATGCTCGAAATCGTGGCCGTCGGTTGAGGGTTTCTCAACGATAAAGAGCGACAGCCCCTTGTGGACCGGTTTGATATCCGGGTCGGTACGAGCCAGCACCAGGATGGCGCTCGCTTTGCCGGCAAAGGTGCACCAGGTCTTGCCGCCGTTGAGCAGCCAGCCACCGTCGGTGCGGGTGGCTTTGAGGCTGACCGACGCGACGTCGGAGCCGGTGTTGGGTTCGGTTACAGATATGGCGCAGAGAGTCTCGCCAGAGGCAAGCTTTGGCAGCCAGTGCTGCTTCTGCGGCTCGGTGCCGCCTTCCAGAAGCGCACGGGCCATGATTTCGGGTCGGGTGATGAGGCTGCCGGCGGCGCCCAGAGAACCTCTGGACAGCTCCTCGGTGACTACCACCATGCCCATGCTGTCTTCGAAGTTGTCCGGCTTCAGACCGCCGAACCGCTGGGGCACGGAAAGCCCGAAGCAGCCCATGTCTTTCAATGGATTGATGATCTCATCTGGAATGATGGCGTCGTTGCGATGAACGTGCTCCGCGCGGGGCATCACCACGTCAGTTGCAAAGTCCCGGAAGGTGTCCCGCATCATGGACTTTTCTTCGTCGAGCCCCAGAGTAGGCAGGTCACCGCCTCGGTCCAGCATGGCGTGGCCCAGCGCTTCCAGGGCCTGCGGGGACAGATGCTCACCAACCTGGGCTGCCCAGTCCGTGGGAAAGTCAGACTGCTTTAGCCCATAGCTGGATAGCCTTATGAGAAGCCGCTGCAGCACGTTGGCGACGGCCTCGGCTGCGAAGGTGTTGGCTACCTGCACCAGCAGCTGTCGATCGCTTCCCGTCGCCAGAGGAATCACATCGAAGGCCTCGCGCGCCGCGGCGAGCTCCGCCGCCGAGAACGCCAGATCGTACAGCTGAATCTGCTCGCGGTTTAGGTCGCCGTCCAGAAACGCGGCTGCCCGGTGTGTCAGTGCGCGGGTGGCACTCAAGAGATCGCCGAGGTCTGAAAGTTCAGACGGGGTCTGGGCGTGCTCGGTGGCATCAAGCATGGCTATTTCCAAAAACAAAACGGCCTGCCCTGAGGCAAGCCGCTGATAACGGAGAAACGGTTCTCTGCGCCTCCCTGCTTTCCGAAACCGCCTGGCACGCGACGTTGTCGCACCGGCGGCAATTCCCCGGCGTACAGGATGTTAGTCGTACGCGCCTATGATACACACCGCAGCCACGTTGGACATCGGTGAGCCCCCCAGGTTGTGGGTCATGCCAATGGACGGGTTCGACAGCTGGCGCTCGCCAGCCCTGCCCTGCAGCTGCAGATACATCTCGTAGAGCATGCGGATACCCGACGCGCCAATAGGGTGTCCGAAGCACTTGAGGCCGCCGTCGATCTGGCACGGGATCTGACCGTCGGCATCGTAGAAACCGTCCATGACGTCCTTGATGGCGCCGCCCTCGGGCGACAGCTGAAGGTCTTCCATGGTCACCAGCTCGGTGATGGAAAAGCAGTCGTGGCACTCGAACATGCTCACCTGATCCCGCGGCTTGTCGATGCCGGCTTCTTTATAAGCTTTGCCGGCAGCAATCCTGGTGGTGTGGAAGTAGCTGCCATCCCAGGAGTTGTGGCCCGCCTCTGAGCCGTTGGACAGCGCCAGCTGCAGCGCCTTGACGCTGACGATATTGCTTCTGCCCAGGCGTTTGGCAATCTCGGGCGTCGTAACGATCGCAGCGGCTGCACCATCGGAGACACCGCAGCAGTCGAACAGCCCCAGCGGCTCGGCGATCATGGGCGCGTTAAGCACCTGCTCTTCGGTGATCTCCTTGCGCAGATGCGCCTTGGGATTTTTGGCCCCGTTGGCATGGCTCTTCACCGAGATGTGGCCGATGGCCCGCTTCAGGTCGTCACGGTCAACACCGTGCTTGGCCCGGTAGGCGCTGGCCAGCTGGGCAAAATTTCCCGGCGCCGAGCCGTTGGCCGCCCACTGCGGGTTGAGCGTTCCGCCACCACCGGCGGGCAGACCGCCATAGCCTGTGTCCTTGAGCTTCTCTACGCCGACCGCCAGGGCGATGTCGCAAGCGCCGGAGGCCACCGCGTAAACGGCTCCCCGGAACGCTTCGGAGCCGGAGGCGCAGAAATTCTCCACCCGGGTCACTGCGATATTGGGTAGCCGCAAGCTGATAGACAGCGGCAGACCGCCTTTGCCGACATTGATGTCTTCGAAATGGGTGGAAAACCACGCGGCGTCGATCTCGCTGACGTCTATACCGGCGTCGGCTATCGCCTCAGTAAAAGCCTCGACCATGAGCTCTTCGCCACCACAGTCCCAGCGCTCGCCAAAACGGGAGCACCCCATGCCGAGAATGGCGACCTTGTCTTTAATTCCAGATGCCATAGCTGTTCCTCTGCTGTTATGTGCCGTATCGGCTTCAACCGTAACGGCGGGGAGTGATATCGCCTGCCTCAGTCAGGGCGGACGACACACGCCTTCCAGAAATACCGCACGAACCCTCGCAGCGAGTCGATGGACTTGATGCGGAACACCATGCGCACGTCCATGCCCACGTCTATATCCCCAACATTAACATCGGTGAAATCGGTCATAAACCGCCCACCGTTGGCAAAGGTGATCATTCCATAGTGGGACGGCGGATCTGCTGTGTAGGTTAGATAGTCGGCAGACCAGGTGAGCACCGAGGCCTTTTCTTCCCGAAACGGGTGTGGCTCCTGGGTGTCCTGAGCCCGGCACTGCGGGTTCACACAAATATCCGCGCGCGGAAACTGTAACGTGCCGCACTGAGTGCATTTGCCGCCAATCAGACCCGTGAGCATGTCGCGCTTGCGGTAGGTGACGGTCAAGGCTGTTTTGAAGTCGTCTTTTTCCGCTCGCATCCCCTTTTCCAGGGTAATGAGGTTGTTGAACGCCAGAAACTTCTGATAATTGGCTTCCTCCTGGCGGTTCGCCAGCGCGTTGACGACGCCGCAGGCACTGGCGAAGTCCGCCAGCCGCTCCGTAGCGCGCAGCACCAGGGCGTCACAGCCCTGACCGAAGCTCACCACGAGGATGTTATCCCCCGGACGAACCGAGGTCTCCAGCGCGTGCAGCAGCATGATCATAGGCTGGGCGGTGCCGGCCTCGCCCATCACGCTGGCAAGGTTGTCTCGAACGGCGTCGCCGCTGATTCCGCTGTGGCGCGCGATACCCTCAACCGCCCGTCCTATGGTGCTGGCCATGACAAAATGCTGGACGTCGCCCGGTTGGAGGCCGGCTTTTTCCAGCGCGCGGGCAATTACCGGCGGAACGATTTTCGCCAGGCCCTCATCGCGGATCCAACGCTCCTCCCAGCTGTAGTCGAAGTCCTCGCCGGACCCGCGGAAGTGATCGATGAAGTCTACGGTGGCGCTGTGGGCAGCCAGGAAATCCACCAGCGTATTCGTGGACCCGATGGTCATGGCTGCGGCACCGTCGCCGTAGGCCAGCTCGCCCGGGCTTGCCGCCTTGGTTAGACGCTTATCGCTGGCAACCACCAGCGCTTCTTCGTAAAGGCCGCCGCTGACCGCGCCGATGGCCTGCAGCAGCGCACCGGTGCCCGCCTTCTGACTTGCCGTGATATCCACCGAGGCCATGTCCTCGGGTAGCCCCAGCGCGCCAGCCACAATGCCCGCGTTCTGCCGGTCCGCGAAGGGCGGGCTGGTACTGGCGAAATAGATGCCGCCGGGGGCAGCTTCACGGCTGTTCAGGCAGGCGCGAGCCGCTTCCACCCCCATGGTCACCGAGTCCTCATCCCAGTTGCACATGCTGCGCTCGCCGCGGGCTTTGCCGGCCAGGCCCGGGTCGGCCCATACATGCGCATCGACTATGGCTTTGCGCTGCAGCCTGAGCCTCGGCACGTAGGCGCCAAAGGAAGTTATTCCAACCACCGCGGATCCCCCATGGAAAAGAAAAACTAAGCCGAAAAAATCAGCCGTCGCATTCTACTTGGCCGTGCCACGCCTCACAACGCAGGGCATAATGCGGGCTACAGCGCAGAATGCGCACCTTTGCCGCCGGAGCCGAACCTTGACCTCGAGAAAGAAGCCCGAAATCACACCCGTCCGCGACTACTTCATGGCGCTGCAGGACCGAATCGTCGGGGCGCTCGAGGGCCTGGATGGAAAAACCACTTTCCTGCGCGAGGAAATAGCCGGACCCGACGGTGCACTTTCGCGACCGCGGGTGCTGGAAGACGGCGGCGAGATCGAGAAGGCAGCCGTGCAGTTCACGCACAGCATCGGCACCTCGCTGCCGCCTGCCGCCACCGAGCGCAATCCCCAGCTGGCAGGACAGGGGTTCCAAGCCGTTGCCATCTCCCTGATCGTGCATCCGCGCAATCCTTACGTCCCCACCACCCACGCCAACCTGCGGTTCTTCCTGGTGGAGGGTGACGATCCTGTCTGGTATTTCGGCGGCGGGTTCGACCTGACCCCCTACTACGGGTTCGAACAGGACTGTGTGCACTGGCATCTGCAGGCGAAAGCGGCAACCGGCGATCACTACCCAGCCTTCAAACAGGCCTGCGACGAGTACTTCTATCTCAATCACCGTCAGGAGTGCCGCGGCATCGGCGGCGTATTCTACGACGACTGGACCGAAGGTGGATTCGCGGCCAGCTTTGATCTGACCCGCGCCGTTGGTGATCACTTCCTGCCCGGCTACGAGCCCATCTTCCAAAAGCGTATGGGGACACCTTACGGGGCTCGAGAACGCGACTGGCAGCTCTACCGACGCGGCCGGTATGCCGAGTTCAACCTGGCCATTGACCGGGGCACCAAGTACGGCATCCAGAGCGGTCGGCGGGTGGAATCGGTTCTGGCTTCTCTGCACCCGCTAGTGGTGTGGAAGTACAACTACCACCCGGCGCCCGGTACCGAGGAAGCGCGCCTG
>JAHEEG010000193.1 GCA_024640825.1 Gammaproteobacteria bacterium | reverse complement strand
CGTCGCGGCCGGCGACGTCGTCCATATTCCACCCATGACGCGACAGCGCATCAGCAACACCGGCACGCAGGACCTGATCTTTCTCGCGATCTGCTCGCCCCGATTCCAACGTCAGAACTACTTGTCCGCTTAACCAACAAATTCGCCGCCGTCAGAGATCCGGGTGCGTGGCGCCGCCCTGAGCCTGCTCGTAGGCGAAACCGGCCTGAAGCAGGGTCGGCTCCGCAAGCCGGCGACCCACCAGCTGAAAAGCGCAAGGCAACCCGCTGGCGGCGAATCCGGCGGGTAAGACGATCGCGGGGTGGCCCGAATAGTTAAAGGGCGCGGTAAAAGTCAGGAAGCTGGCCCCCTGACCATCCGAAGCTGCAGAAGATTCAATCGCCGCCAGCGCTGGCGGCAGGCCTGGCATGCAAGGCGTGATCAACACGTCTACTGTCTCAAGCAGGTGGTCAAACTCCGATCGAAACGCTCTGCGCACAGCTTCAAGCGCCTCGTAATCGGCGGTTGAGGCAGCGCGCCCGATCTCTATCAGGCTTGCCAGCGCCAAACCATAGTCGAGCCTCCGTCCAGGATAGAAAGGCGCGTGGTTCCGGGCGCATTCCACGCCGCAGGTAATGCTCCAACCGTCAATCAGTGCTGCAGCGGAGCGCGGCATAGCAACTTCACGCACGGCGGCGCCCAACTCACGAAACACTGCCAGCGCTTCCCGGACAGTATTCACCACCGTTTCCTCCACCCCGCTGCTGACATAGGCCCAGTCGACGCCGATGGTAAGCCCCGCAAGCCCGTCAGCCCGCCGACCGGAAAGACTGGCCGCATAGTTGGGCACGGAATCCGAGAGTGCGGTCGGGTCTTTCGGATCCGGCCCCGCGAGGACCTGCAGCATTCGGGCCGCATCCTCCACCGACCGGGTCATGGGCCCCACGTGATCCAGCGTTTCGGCCAGTGGAAAGGCGCCGTACCGGCTTACCCGGCCATAAGTGGGTTTGATGCCCACCAAAGCGCAGCTGGCGCAGGGAAACCTGATGCTGCCGCCGGTATCAGAGCCGAGCGCGCCGAACGCAAGACCCGCGGCCGTAGCCACCGCCGAACCGGAGGAAGAGCCTCCGGTCCAGTGCCGGCTGCTCCAGGGATTCAGCGGGGCACGGACATCCGGGTGATGAACCCCGAACGCGCCTTCCCAGAGCTTGGTCTTGCCGATGATCACCGCGCCCGCCGACTTGAGGCGGACGACGGCAGTTGCGTCTTCATCCGGGGTGAAATCAGCCATCACCCGCGTACCACTGGCCGTGACGACGCCGCGCGTGAAAAACAGATCCTTAACCGCGACGGGGACGCCGTGCAAAAGGCCAAGAGGTTTGCCCGAAGCGCGTTCCCCATCCAGACGCTCCGCGTCAGACAGCGCCTGCTCGGCTGTGACGCGCGTATAGGCGCCCAGCTCAGGCTCAAGCCGGTCGATGCGCGTCAGCATCGCTTGAGTTACCTGTCTGGCCGACAGCTCACCGCTTTTTATCCGCCTGCAGACATCGCTCAGCGAGCGATAGTGCAGATCGGTCATGCAGCGGCCTCAGCGCCGCCCGGCGCAAGATCGAAGATCTTGCCGGGGTTGAGAATTCCCTTAGGGTCCAGGGCTCTCTTCAGCGTGCGCATTAACTCGATCTCGACGGTCGACCTGGAGATGTCGAGATAGGGTTTCTTCTCCAGCCCAACCCCATGCTCCGCAGAGACGGAACCACCGATGGCACGCAGGGGCTCGTAAATGCTGGACTCGACCTTACGTCGGATTTCCTTGGAGTAGGCGCCGACCCCGATCACCAGGTGCAGATTGCCGTCACCCATGTGGCCAAATATGTAGACGTCACAGCGCTCGAAGGCCTCAGCCAGACGACTTTCTACTTCCGCCACGTAGCCCTCCATATCAGAGATGCGCAGGCTCACGTCAAAGGCGATGGTAGGGCCGTCGCGAAAGCACTGCTCCACGTCGTCGCGCATGCCCCACAGCTGCTGCCGCTGACCTTCGGATTGCGCCAGCACCGCGTCGCAGATGAGATCTTTCTCGTAAGCTTCCGTGAGTGCCGCCTCCACAACACCCTCGTCGCAACCCATGGCCTCCAGAAGAACGTAGTAAGGATATTCCTGAGAAATGGGGGGCTGGCTGCGCGCGGGCGCCGTGGTCACCTGAGTATAAAAGCGGTTCCACATCGCCTCGAAAGCAGACAACGTCCCGCCCAGCGCCTGGTCCATATGCTTGAGAAATCCAGGCAGCTTCACAAACGCGTCCGACGCCACCAGCACCGTCACCTGATTCAGAGGTTTCTCTCGCAGCCGCAGCACCGCTCGGGTCACGATACCCAGAGTGCCCTCGGTACCGATGAACAGCTGCTTCAGATCGTAGCCGGCGTTGTTCTTGATCATCCGGTTCATGCTTGAAACGACCGTCCCGTCAGCCAGAACCGCCTCCAGACCCAGCACCATGTCACGGGTCATGCCATAGCGCACCACACGATTGCCGCCGGCGTTGGTAGAAATGTTACCGCCTATGGTGCAGCTGCCGCGTCCGCCGAGGTCCAGCGGAAACATAAGATCCTGCGCGTCTGCTGCGTCCTGCACGGCCTGCAACACGACCCCGCTTTGCACAACCATCGTGCGATCAACCGAGTTGAGTTCCTCGATCTGATTCATACGTTCCAGCGACAGCGCCACCTCATCGGGCTGGGTGATGGCGCTTTCCACCAGCCCCGTCAGGCCGCCGTGCGCAACCACTTTCTGATCGTGGGCGTGGCAGATCCGGAGGGCTGTGGAGACCTCTTGAGTAGACCTCGGCCGGATAATCGCCTTCGCCTGAACCGTATCCCGGCGCCAGATACCGGCGCTGCGGGAATGCACGTCATCACCAGTAAGCACGCAGTCGTCGCCCAGCGTGTCGATCAGCTCCTGTAAAACCTGGCTCATCTTGACCTCCCAATGATCCCGCCTCGCCACCGGCGCCGACCTTTCATTCAGGACACCGATCCGGTGACCAGAAACTGCGGCAGGCAGAACAGATAACTGCCGTCAGCAAGACCTTCCCGAGCCCGCACCATCAGTTGCTCCACTTCGGCATCCGCCAGCGTGCCGAAGGTGTGGATATAACTGGCCATGTTCGTGAGCACACTCAAGCCCATGCCGTCGCGGTCGACGATGGGCATCATGGCAACCGCGATCTCGCCAAACCCGGCTTTCACCAGGGCCCCAGCTGCCCGACGACCAATATAGGGCTCACGGAATGCGGGGGCCGCCGCCTGAAAGAATCTGTCGACGGTTTCCTTGTCCCAGGGCTCGACGATGACAAAGCCCCAGTCACTGTCAATGATGTGTAATCTGCCACCGGGTTTCAGCACACGACGAAGTTCCTGCAGGCTGGCATGCACGTCGGGCACGTACTCCAACACGTTTTTACAGACAGCTCGATCGAAGGTTTCCGCTGCGAAGGGCAGGCGATGGTCCTCCAGCAGATGGAAATTGACATTGTCAGACCCAGCGGCGCGGGCGTTGGCGTCCGCTACGAATCGAGCATTGATATCAACACCATCAACGGCGCCTTCTTCGCCAACGATGCCCGCAATGCCGAGCGCGAAAAAACCAGGCCCCGCACCCACGTCCAGAACCCGATGACCCGTCTGGAGATCAGCGGGCCCCAGCAGCGACCGCTGGCCATCCCGCCACTGGAACATCTCCTCGTATCGGGCCAGCCGATCGGTTTCAATGTCCTTCCAATGGTCCGCGAAGAAACTGTCGAGATTCATATACTATCCTCTCACCTGCAGGCCCAAGCATAGCGTGAACCGATCGCCATAGCGCCAGTGGCCACCAATCGGATACGGGGAACGCTGGAAGGTAGGCGGGGGACACCTGAGGAATCCGCTGAATGCGTAAAAACTTCGATAAAGCTTACTACGACCGTTTTTATCGGAACCCAAAAACCCGGGCTGTCACGCCGGGCGCAGCGAGACGCCAGGCGGGCTTCATTGCCGCCTATCTGAAGTACCTCGAGGTTCCCGTAACACGCATTCTCGACGTTGGTTGCGGCGTTGGCACCACGCTACGCGCGCTTGGTAAGGCGTTTCCCAGGGCTCACCTGCACGGCGTCGAGTACAGCGAATATCTATGCAGCCGCTACGGCTGGGAGTTTGGTTCCGTAATCAGCTACCAGACCAACCGGCCCTACGACCTGGTAGTCTGCAACGACGTGCTGGCCTATCTCGAAGATGCTGAGTGTGCCCGGGCGCTTGGCAACCTCGCACAGCTCAGTCGCGGCGCCGCCTTCCTGGGAATCCTGTGCCGGGAAGACGACGGCCTCTACGATCCGCAGCGCACGGATCCGCAGCAGCGGTTGCGCACGGCAGCCTGGTACCGCCGGCGGCTGAACCGCCATTTCATCAATGTCGGGGGCGGTTTGTATCTGAAGAACCCGCCTGCCGTCACGGTGTGGCATCTGGACCGGCTGGGTTGAAACCGCGGGAGGTGCCCCTTGAGCGAGCTGATCTGGCATGACGCAACCAATCTCGCGGCGGCTATTCGCAGCGGCGCGTTATCCGCCGTCACGCTGATGAATGCCTGCTACGACCAGATCGAAGCGCATAACCCCCGCCTCAACGCCATCGTCAACCTGCTGCCGCGCAAAGACGCGATCAGGCTGGCTCAAACCGCAGACGACGAACGCGCTGCAAGTGTAAGGCTCGGGCCGCTGCACGGCCTGCCGATGGCACCCAAAGATCTCCAGGATGCAGCCGGCTTCCCCACCACCCACGGCTTCGTACCCTATGCCGGCAACATCGCGCGGCTCGACAGCCCTCTGGTGGCCCGTCAGCGGGCTGCCGGTGCGCTCTATATCGGCAAAACCAACGTCCCGGAGTTCGGACTGGGGTCCCATACCTTCAACAGCCTGTTCGGCGTTACGCGGAACCCTTACGACACGGACAGAACGGCAGGCGGCAGCAGCGGTGGCGCGGCGGTCGCCCTGGCCAGCGGCATGCTGCCGCTGGCCGACGGCAGCGACATGGGGGGCTCCCTGCGCAACCCGGCCTCTTTCTGCAACGTTGTAGGCCTGCGGCCCTCGGTGGGACGGGTGCCGCACACTTCGTCCATGGGCTGGTTTGCGCGGCTCTCGACCGCCGGCCCCATGGCACGAAGCGTCGCCGACGCGGCACTGCTGCTGTCGGTACAAAGCGGGCCCTACCCACCAGACCCGCTGACTTTGCCCGCATCGGGCTCAGATTTCGCGGCCGCCCTGGATCGCGACCTGCGGGGTCTGCGCATCGCCTGGTCACCAGATCTCGATTTTCTCCCCGTGGAGCGCGAGATTTCAACACTGGTAGAGCAGGCGACCCGGACTTTCGCAGATCTCGGTTGCCGAGTGGAGCGCGCCTGTCCGGATCTGCGCAGCGCCATGAGTGTATTCCAGGTGCAGCGCGCCGCATTGTTGCGCATCAAAGGCGAGCTGCTCGACGAAAACTCACCGGGCTGGCGCAAGCACGCGAAGGACGCCACCGCCTGGAACATCGAGAAAGGCCTGTCACTCACAATGGCCGAACTGATCGGCTCGGAGCGCGAACGCACCAGCATCTATCAACGGGTCATTGCATTTTTCGAAGACTTCGACGCCCTCGTGCTGCCTGCCGCCCAGGTAGTACCCTTTCCCGTGGAAACCGAGTGGGTGGCAGAGATCAACGGCGTGCCGATGGCCACCTATATCGACTGGATGACCATCTGCTGCGCCATCTCCGCAACCGGGTTACCCGCGATTGCCGTGCCCGCAGGATTCACGGAATCAGGTCTGCCTGTCGGGGTGCAGATCGTCGGTCGCCCGCGGGGAGATTTTGAGCTGTTGCAGATCGCCCGGGGTTTTGAACAGGCAACCCGCTGGGGAGAAAGGCGGCCGACCCTGCTCGAGTGTTCGGCAACAGAGAACCGCACCGTATACTGAGCTCTCATCGGGCACATGCGGGCGAACGGCCATGGCAGAGAAATACATCGCGCCTTTCTCGAGCACGGCGTTCTGGTTTTCCGAAATCAGAACATCGACCGCGAGCAGCACAAGCATTTCGGCCGGCAGTTCGGGTCGTTGCACGTGCACCCGTCCGTCAGATATCTGAGTGCCCGAGGTGACCCGGAGATCTTCACGATCCGGACCAC
>JAHEEG010000192.1 GCA_024640825.1 Gammaproteobacteria bacterium | reverse complement strand
GCTGGAGCGTATGGTCGGCCTGCTTGAGCAGTCCATGAAGGAGGGCTACGTTGGCTTCTCCACTGACGGTCTGCCCCTGCATTTCCTGGCCAATCAGCCCAACGTCAAGAAGCGCATTCCCACCCAGTACGCACCCTTCAGTGAGTACAAGGCGCTGACGGACGTGCTGCGCAGGTACGATCGGGTGTGGCAGATGACGCCGGCTACGGATGATCCTCGGCTTACGCTGCGGATGTTCTTTCTCAGCAGCGGGCTGCTGCACGGCACGCCATTGAAGATCACGGCCCTGGCTGCCCTGGACGCCGTCAACAACCGGGCTACGAAATCCCGGGCGGTGAACCTGTCGCGGCTTCTGAATACCCGGCTCGTAAACGGCCACTTCCGCATGCAGGCGCTGGCGGCGCCGTTCAAGATCTGGAGCGAGGGGGCGGTCAGCCCGCTGGCGGAAGGTAACCCGCTCATGCGGCAACTCATCGAGACGGAGCTGGAAGATCGCGCGGGCAGGCTGGCAATTCTGTCCGATGCTGAGTTCGTTGACGCATTCCGCGAGATGTGGGGCCGGGGTAAAGCGGGTTTCAGTCTGGCGCACCTTCGGCGCAGGCTGCGTCTGGAAAACGAATTCCTGACCCGTGATCTGAATGACATGGTCGTATACCGGGCGCCGGTTCCCGCCTGGGAAGGCCTGTCTATGGCCCAGGTTTTTGACCGTTACCGGGCGTGGCAGACGGGTGTTCCGGTCAGTGATAGTGATAACCTGGATGAAACCACCGCGTTCGCGGCAATGGGCGGCGACGTGCGCGATGACGGTGAGTTCTTTCTCATGCTGCTGAAAGCTTTCGATCGTGACATCTACTGGCACTACGTCGCTGCCAACCGGGATCCGAAGGTGATCAAGGCGTTGCTCCTCAACCCGGTGCTGCTGCCGGGGTTCAACGACAGCGGTGCCCATGTCACCAATATGGCTTATTACGATGGCAATCTGCGGGCCTTGCGCATCGCGGCAGAGGATTCGGAAGCGCTGTTCAGCCGCATGGTGCAGCGGCTCACCCGTGAGCCGGCGGATTTTTTTGGTCTCGACGCGGGAAGGTTGGATATCGGATCTCGAGCCGATATCGTGCTGCTCAATCCCGATGCGCTCAAGGGTTACGACGGTGATGCTGGCATCAGGCTGATCTATCGTGACAGCTACGAATGTCGGCAGCTGGTGAACCGCTCCGACGGCGTGGTGGACGGGGTCTATGTCGCGGGCCGCCAGGTGTGGAACGGGACCGGATATGCTGAAACTTTTGGTCGCGAGCGAACCGGACGAGCGTTGACGGCGTCGTGAACAGTATGAGCCGAATCCAGTTGCTGGTTCTTGCATGGGCGCTGGTCAGCGTTAGCGCACAAGCCGCAGAGGTCTATCGTTCCACCGGCGACTTTGGAGAGGTGACCTTTTCTGATCTGGAAACACCCGACGCACAGACGGTGACCGTAGATACTCCGCGGCCGGCCTCTTCAGCCGGGCCTGACTGGGTTGCCCAGACGCTGGATGTTGCCCGGATGCTGGAGGAGTCGCGGCTGGCCCGTGAGGCTGCTGCCGCGGAGCGGCGGGACGCTTACCGCAAGCGGCAGCAGGCTGTGGTGCCCGTGATCGAACCGGAAGAACGAACGAGCTTCGCGCCCTGGTATCCGTATCCTTATGCCTGGCGGCCCGGTTACCCAGGGCATCGACCGCCGCATCGACCAGGCCGGCCCGGACAGCCGTCGCACTTGCCGGCAGAACCACCTTCGGGGGAGCCTGTGCGGAGCCCCATACCGGGGCCGAACGCCGGCAGGGGTAGCTGAGGTTGGCACTCCGTATAGGCCTAATTTCGGATACTCATCTGCCCGAGGCACGCAAAGACCTTTGGCCCCAGGTGTTTGATGCCTTCGATGGGGTAGACCTCATCTTCCACGGCGGGGACATTCACGAGTTCTACGTGCTCGATCAACTTCAGGAGATCGCGCCGGTGTATGCCGCCCGGGGTAACGGCGAGGACGGCAGCGGGGGAAGACCGGTGCAGCCCGAAGACCCCAGGGTGAAATACGCCTGGACCCTGCCGCTGGAGGGTCTCTGGGTCGGTCTGACGCACTACGTGCCCGTTCCGGAGCGCCCCCCGAACTTCACCCTCGAGCGCTGGATCGAGCGCTTTTTCCCCGAGCGCACCCCGGACGTGATCGTCTTTGGCGACACTCATCGCGAGTGTATCGAGGAGGTCAACGGCATCCTCTGCGTCAACCCGGGTTCGCCAACCTACCCGCACAACTACGACACCCAGTTCGGCACCATCGGATTTCTGGAGTTGGCGAGCAACGGGGCCCAGGCGAGCGTCTGGCAGCTTACCAGCGACGGCATCGAGCCGTTCGACTGGGAAGGCGTTCCGCCTTGGAAGCGCCGCTGAGCTGACCCGGCCCGCCGTAGACGGCGGGCCTGCTTAAGGCGGTGCCGTTCAGTCTTTAGGCTGCCCCAGAATCCGCTCGGCGATGATGTTGCGCTGAATGTTCGGCGTGCCACCACCAATGACGACATTGGGCCAACCGAGGCTCGCTTTTGCCCAGCTGCCGCCATCCACGGCGTCGTCGCCGCCGGCCAGCTGCAGGCCGGCCTGGCCCGTCAGCTCCACGGCAAAATCGTCCATCTCTATCTCCAGACTTGCACGATGCAGCTTGTTCACCGAAGTTTCTGACGTCAGCCGCTCGCCCTTGATCTGCTTGGTGAGGTAGCGCAGGCCGTTGTACTTCATGGCCGCGATCTTGGCTTCAAACATGGCGAGGGTGCGGCGGACTTTCGGATCTTCGCTCGCCGGTTTGCCCTGCTTCTTGGTTTTTCGTACCAGGTCCTTCAGGGTGTCCAGCTTGTCGAACATCTGCGTTACCTCACCGATGCTTGACCGTTCGTTGGCCAGCGCCGACACGGTTACCATCCAGCCCTGACCTTCCTCGCCCAGGCGGTTTTCCACAGGCACCTTGACGTCCGTGAAGAACACCTCGGCAAAGTGGCGATCGCCGGCCATGTTCTCGATCGGCTTCACCTCTACCCCCGGGGCGTTCATCGGAACCAGCAGGCAGGTTATGCCTTTGTGCTTTACGTCGACGTCGAAGTCCGTGCGTACCAGCAGGATGATCCAGTCGGCCCAGGGCGCGCCGGAAGTCCAGATTTTCTGTCCGTTGACCAGGTAGTGATCGCCTTCTTTGACGGCCTTGCACTGGATAGACGCGAGGTCAGAACCGTGATTGGGCTCTGAATAACCCGTGCACCAGGTCACCTTGCTGTCGAGAATGTCGGGGATGAACTTCTTTTTCTGGGCGTCGGTGCCGTACTGGATGATGCCGGGACCAACCCAGGCGAGACCCATGAACGACGTGCCCAGCGGCGGGGCCTTCGCCAGGGCCATTTCTTCCCGCAGTATGGCCTGCTCAATGAGGCCGCCGTCGCTGCCGCCGTAGTCGGTAGGCCACGAGAATCCTACCCAACCCTTTTCCCTCACCTTCTCCAGCCAGCTGGTCACAAAACCCTTGCCGCGCTCCGGTTTGGGCGGCAGGTTCTGCTTTAGAAAATCCCGCACTTCATTGCGGAACGCATTTTCTTCTGCTGTGTATTCGAAATCCATTACAGACCTCCCAGTGATGCAACGCGATCCAGGTGATAGTCAGAATCTCCATACATGGGCCGGGCCCACTTGGAACGCTTGAGGTAAAGCTGAATGTCGTATTCGGCGGTGAAGCCGATGGCGCCGTGCAGACCGACGCCGTCGATGCCGATGCGGGCGAAAGCGTCTGATGCGTAGCCTTTCGCCAGGGAGATGGCTCGGGGTAACTCAGTCGGTTCGTCATCTACGGTCCACGCGGCGTAGTAGAGCAGCGATTTGAAAGACTCGACATCGACATAGATGTCTGCCAGCCGATGCTTGACGCCCTGATACTGGCCGATGGGCTTGCCGAACTGGATCCGCTCCTTGGCATACTCGCTGGTCATCGTCAGCGCGGCCTCGGCAGCGCCCACCATCTCTGCGGTGACCGCGACAGCCCCTACGTCCGTTAGGTACGCCAGGTCTTCTTCCGTCATGGGCAGCAGGAAATCGGCGGGTATGACGGCCCTATCCAGGCTGACGCTGCCTGTGGGTTTAGTCCGGTCCATGATTGGCTGTGCTTTCACCGTCAGCTGATCTCGCGTAACGGCGGCAAGTGCCAGCCCATGCGGGCCTCTCACCGCCAGCAGGTAGTACTGGGCGGAAAGCGCGTCGGGTACGAAGGGTTTGACGCCTGTGATCTCGTATCCGTCGTCCACGGCATCCGCGGTCAGCGTGATTGCGTCCGGGCTTATCCAGTTGGGTTCGTCGTAGAGGGCGATGGTGCAGATGGATTCGCCAGAAGCCATGGTTGGCAGCCAGTTGGCTTTGTGATCTGCTGATCCACAGCGCAGGATGGCAGCTGACGCCAGCGCCTGAGATGCAAGCGGCAGAGGCGAAAGGCCTCGGGCGGTTTCTTCCAGCACTACGGTCAGGTCTACCCATTTCAGGCCCAGGCCGCCGTAGCTCTCGGGAATAACCAGCCCCAGCCAGCCGAGGTCGGAAATCTGTTTCCACAGATTGCCATCAAAGGCGCTGTCGGTGCTCATGAGCTCGCGGACGCGAGGAATGTCGCACGCCTCGCGCATGAAGCGCCGCACCTGCTCGCGCAGCATGTTCTGTTCTTCGGTAAAGCCAAAATTCATGAAACACTTTCCTCCTTCAGCAGACGATTCCCTGCTCGTAGTAGTGGTCGATTTGGTCTGACAGGCCGATCTTTTCCAGGATTTCCCGGGTATGCTGGCCCACCGTTGGCGCCGGCCCGCCTGGCGCGGCCGGGGTTTTCAGAAAACGCGGTGCTGGCCGGGCGTCCCGCAGTGGCCCTGCCACGGGATGATCCAACTCCCGAAACATCTCGTTGTGGCGAATCTGCGCGTCTTCCGGAAGTTCCGCCAGCCGGTTCACCCTGGCGAAGGGCACGTCCTGGTCGCGCATTTTCCGTTCCGCTTCGGCGATCGTCATCATCGCTGCGGCGTCCTCGGCCTGTGAGTCCATGACGGCGAACAGCTCGGCCCTATGCTTCATGCGTGCGTCCAGAGAGGAAAAGCGGGGGTCGTCGGCCACGTCGTGGAGCCCGAAGGCTCGGCACATCCCCTCGAACTCGCCCTGCGACAGCGTCATTGTGGCGCCCCAGCCGTCGCGGAAACGCCTAAGCACGCCGGACGCGCCGATTGGCGGGCGCTGCTCGATGTTCTCACCCAGCAAGATCAGATCTGCCGCCGTATCGCACCACGCGAAGGCGATGGCGGTATCCAGCATGGAGAGCTCTATTTGCTGGCCCTGCCCGGTGCGGGACCGGGCCAGCAGCGCGGCGGTCACGGCCTGGCAACCGGTCCAGGCAGTAAGCTTGTCAAGAAGCAGCATGTTTACCTGTTCGGGCTGGTCCGGATGCTCATGATGGATCCGTCCCTGAATGTCCGTCATGCCCGACGCGCATTGAATGATGGGGTCGTAAGCCCGATCTTTCGAGCGGGGCCCCGTTTGTCCGAAGCCTGAGATGGACAGGTAGACCAACCCCACGTTATCGGCGGCAAGGGCGTCATAGCCGATGCCCAGGCGGTCGGCTACGCCGGGGCGGAAGTTCTGGATCACCACGTCGGCCCCCGCTGCCAGTCGGCGCACGATCTGGACAGCCTCAGGCTGGCCGAGATCCAGCGCGATGGACCGTTTGCCGCGATTCAGCACGTGAAAGAAACCTGAAAAGCCGTCGCGGTGGCTGCCGACGTGGCGCTGGATGTCGCCGGCGCCGGTCCGCTCTACCTTGATCACGTCGGCGCCCTGATCGGCCAGCAGGGCAGCAGTCAGCGGGCCGGAAACCACGGCGGATAGGTCGACGACGGTAAAGCCGGTGAGCGGACCCGACATCGCGTCTCAAGCGCCCCGCAGGGGATTGATCGGCGGCCAGCTTTCCTTGCTGGCGAGAATTCTTTCACCGATGTCGGCCACGTCCCAAGGACCGTCTTCCAACGGCCTGTTGGCAATGGGCGTCACCTGCCAGGACAGGATGGAGACGTTGTTCCCGCCGATCAGCCACTGCCGTCCGGTAATGTCCTTGGCCTCGTCCGTGCACAGCCACACGATGGCAGGAGAGACGTTCTCGGGTGGAAATTTGTCCTGCACCCCTTCCGGAAGTATGTCTTCAGTGAGCCGCGACATTGCGGTCGGGGCCAGCACGTTGACGGTG
>JAHEEG010000050.1 GCA_024640825.1 Gammaproteobacteria bacterium | reverse complement strand
AAGCCGGAAGCTTTCTTCTTCCTGGCTGGCTTCGCGGGCTATCAGGGACTGCAGGCGCGCTTTCCCGGGCAGCTGCCTTTTTCCGCTGCACAGCAGGGCAAAGTAACGGCTCTGCATCTCGGAGCAGGCCGGTATGCCTCCGACCGAAGGTCTGGCCCAGCCGATCAATGCCAGCCGGCTGCCCACCTCCGCGTGAAACATATGCTTATAAAGCTGCCGGACGTCCGGGATTTCGAGGTCTTCGAGAAAATCGAACCGGTCCTGATAACCCGTGCAGCACATGATCACATCGACTTTGAAAGTGGACCCGTCTTCAAAGACGACCTGATCTCTTTGCAACCCCTCAATCTGGCCGCAGTGGACGTCGAGCTTTCCAGAGGCGATATCCTGCACGAAGATCTCATTCTTCGTGAGAAACTGCTCTTTCGGGGACTGACAGTTCAACGTCCAGGTGGCGAGAACCCTGTCGTACTCGCTACACTCGCGCTTCAGCTTGTTCCTGGCACTGCTGCACGAGATGTCATGCAGGCGCCGGGAAGAAATCGAGCTGAGCAGCCGGCTCGTGTACGCGTCGGAGGTATGTGGCCCGCCGCCCGGAAAGCGTTCGACGATGGATTGGTATCGACGAATCGACAGCATGCATGCATCCGCAACGTTGGCGATTTCGTGGGCCACATCAGCGGCGGTTTCACCGATGCCGAAACAGAGAACGCGCTTGCCAGCGAAGGGCTGCGCATTCCGATAGGTGGCCGAGTGCAGTATCTCGCCCTGGAAGTCCTGCTCTCCCTTGAACGCCGGCCGCTTCGGAATCTGGTGAGTGCCGGTGCATATGGCAACGGCGTCGAACAGCGTCTCCGACACCTCGTCAGCCGACGCGACGGCAACGGCGAAGCTGCCTCCTGGCAGGCGCTTGATGCTTCGGACCTCAGAGTTGAACTGTATATGCGGTTGCAGAGAAAAGTGGTCGCAGAAGTCCTCCAGATACTCGAAGTAGCGCTGGTGGGTCCAGAAATCGCGCGGCTCGTCTTTCGGCGGTGGAAACGACGAGAAGGCCATAAAGTAGTTGGAGACGGTCAGCAGCGTAGAGTCATAGACCTTGCCGTTCTCGCAGTGGAAAACGCCCCCGATCGCGTCGCTCTTCTCGAAGCACACGGGTTCGTGGCCTTCCTCGAGCAGTTCCTTGATTGTAACGAGGCCGGAGGGCCCTGCGCCGACAACGCAAACCTTCATGTTCTACCCGGTGTTTTTCGACTTCCTAACATGCATTTTCGCAAGAATTTTGTCAATTGTGCGTGAAGGTCGAGCTCTTAACAGCCCAATCAATTCAGCTGACGCACCTCTTCCAGGGTGGAGGCGCAATCATGTCGAGTTGATTTGAAGGTATCGGCGCTGAGCAGCAGCCCCCCCGGGCCGAGCAGCACGAACTTCCCGATGCTTGAGGCCACCTTTCGGCCGGCGTCGCGCGCCTGCAATCGAAAAGCGGGCGCGGCGAGCGGGCCGACCACCGCAATGTTGACGTTGTGAGAGAACGTCTTGCCCTTTTTTGGACGGGGCCGCAGGAGAACGTCGACCGTTTCCGTATCGAAATCCAGTCGGCCCTCCCCGCGCATCAGCATGTTGGGCGTATCGACGACGAACACGTTCAGTCGGCCCCGACCCTCAACGATAGGCATGTCGAAAATACCACAGAGAATGACCATTTCGTCGTCCTTCTGCTGCCAGGGCAACAGATCGCCGAGCACGCGAACCCAGGTCAGCCCTGCCGTCTGGTTGCGAACAGATCCTTCGGTCATCAGCAGGGCCACGCGGCCGTTTGCGGCCGCGGCCATGTCGTGGGTGGAATTCCCCTGAGTTTCAATCTGCGCGCCGAAATCGATGAGCCCTTCAGCACTTTCATCGATCCCCGACAGGCGCAGAAGCCTTCCCACATCCAGCTGCGTGGTCTCCACCCAGGCATCGAGCCTGGCTGGCCGACCTTTCTGCAGGCGCACCCCAGCAAGAACCTCCGCATCCCGGTAGCTGGCTTCCAGCGGATCCAGGTCGAAAACGCCATCGTGGATTCGCAGCCATCCTTCTCGCACTGCGATGGGCTCGCCGCCAACCGTGAGGGTCAAGCCGGCCAGATCGAAATCCACCGTCAACGCACCCAGCCAGTCCAGATCCAGTTCGGTCCGTTCGAACAGAGAAACAGACGCCTCCTGCGCTCCAGCGCCGATGCTGTCGGTACCGTCGCCTGCTGAATTCTTGAGCCAGGGACCGATGTCCACGACACCTTCGTTGATTCCCCCACGAATCCGGGCCACCTTGCCATCTTTCAGACGGACATTGAGCGATCCGCTGAGCCGGCTGCCGCTGGCCGCCAGACGGTCGAAGTCCAGCTGGTAGTACTGCGGCCCTCCGGAGATGTGAAAGCCGGTCTCCACCTTGCCCAGATGCCGCCAGACGTCGCCCGTCAGCGAGAGCCGTGGCACGAGACTCTCGGCTGTGCCACGAATGTCGATCTCGAAATCCTCCACCCCCAGGATGTTGCCTATCTCTCCCGACAGCTGCACAGACAGATCCGACGCGGTCACCTGACCCTGGATGTCACGAAGCACGGGGGCGTCCCAGGCGCCGCCGGCGGTTGCACTCAGGCTGAAGGATTCCGTCGCGGGCAGCTCGGCACCGACCCAGGCGCCCACAGCCGCGAGATCCTTCCCGCTCACTGAGCCCTGCATCGCAAACCCCCGCGAATGCAGCACGTCCTCCAGACGTCCCGAGAACTGCCCGTCGGCCAGTTCTCCCCGGACGGTCGCGTCCAGTACCTCCACGTCCACGATGTCCCCGGTGCCGCTGATGCGCGTTTTGACCTGAAAGCCGTCGGTGGGCGGCAGATTCCAGTCGGCAGGCACGCTCAGATCCCTGAGATCAGCGCCCGCGACGGTAGCCAGCAGGCTGTAGTCGGGAACATCGAGCAGGTCGTTCACCGTACCCGAAACGTCAAGGGTCAGGACGTCGCTCTGAGCCGTGGCGCTATCCAGCACAAGGCTCAGTTTCTGCTGCGACCCCGCTACGCGGCCCATCGCCGAATAACTTTTCGTCTGCGGAACCTCAACCGGCAGAGGGTCTGGCAGTAAGCTCGTCAGGTCTCGAAGATCGTTACCCTCCAGCACAAAAGTCATGTCGACGCCCGACAGCTCGTAGGCATCCTCTATGGTCCCACGCAGGCGCCCTGTGCTGCTGCCTTTGTATAGCGTGCCATCCAGGTCGGTCACGCGCATCTCCGCCTGATGGCCGCTGATCGCCATCGTCGCCACGATCCGGTCGACGTCGGGGATCGGCAACAGGAATACATCAACTAACGCGCCGATTCCCACCGCTTCGAACGTGCCGGTAAGCGCGATGTCACTCATGTCGCGTGAGTCGCCGATACGACCGGAAATGGTGAGATCCGCCTGGGGTACGCTGGCGTGCAGATGCAGATCCTCCAGCTGCGGTACCCTCGAGCTGCCGAGCAGCGTCGCCCTGAACTGATATTGCTCAGTTTCGGTCCAGGCCCAATCCCAGGCCGGGATCAGATCCCGGATCGTGCGGCCCTCGGAGGACAGCCGCAGATTAAAACCTTCCAGGCGATCCAGGGCGGCAACCGTACCGTCGAGGGAGGCGTTGAAACCCTCCCCAGCGATGCTGCTGATCAGTTGATCGACGTAAAGGCCGCCCGGCTCACCCCTCAGCTCCGCACGGAACTCGTAGCGCTCAACGCGGGGCAGCTCGAAATCCAGCCATGCGCGGAGCCACTGCAGATCACTACCGGCACCGCGTAGACTGAGTCTGGTACCGGAAAAATCAGTGAAATCCTGATCGAGAATCGATCCACGGATCTCGATTTCATCGTCGTCAGACCGGACACGCAGGTCGAATTCGAATCCACCGGTAGACAGCAGCTGCCTTATGGCGCTCGTTCCCCCATCGAGTCTCAACCTCGCACCGTCGGGAAGCCTTGCAATTGCCTGCAGCTGGATCTTCTCGTCGAGCTCGGGCGTTTCCACTTCCAGAAGATCCAGCACGGTCTCGCGGGTAATGCCGGTATCGACGTTGAAATAGGTGACGCTGAAATCCCGGACCTCAACTGCCCTCACATCCAGCTCGGCATCTCCTGGCTCATCCTCCCGACGGCTTTCAAAGTCCCAGTTGTACGTGCCCGTCGAATTGTTCTCGAGCCAAAGCCTGGCTCCATACAGCATCAGCTGCCGAATCTCGATTTCGCCCAGCGCCAGACGCACCAGGCCAAGCTGCAGCTCCAGCAGATCGATCTCGAGCATCTGCGGTTGGCTGCCCCAGTCTGCGTTGGCAACCGATACCTGCCGAATGCCAACCGTCGGGATCGGCAGTACCTGAACCTCGAAGCCTCCGGCGATCTTTACCTCACGACCCAGCCGCTCCTCTAGAGCCTCTTCGATTTCGAGACGAACCCTTTCGAAATCCGTGGAGGCCAGGTAGGTGTAAGCCATGCCGATCACTGCGCCAACGGCGAGAACGGGCAGGAGCAGCAACCAGACTTTCCACCTCATCTCGCTTACCTATTGGTCGCTCTCTGCCTTGGCCCGCCTGGCGGTGAGACCGTCAATGACGGTTCTCTTGAGCAGCCAGCGGGTGGGCCCGAACTGGGTCAACGCGTCCAGCACCCGATAGAGCCGACCGGCACAGAACACCGTCTTGCCCTGCTCCAGCGCCTTCAGGCCCTCGCGAACCACGGTCTGCGCGTCGTACCAGAGGAAGTCCGGCAGGCTGTTCTTCATCTCCATCATGCCGGCTGCCCGATCGGTGGCTACTTCATGCAGCTTTTCAGCGCGACGGGCAACCAGCGTCGGCGCGTAACCGCGATCAGCCAGCTGTCGTGCAAACTCGACCCCAAGGCCGGCCGGCGCGCCAGTGATCAAAGCGGTTCTGTTCACGGGTTGGTCATCCCTGCAGGACCCTCAATCGGCAATCGCCTGTGACTCGTATCGGTTCAAATCGTATAGGCCGGCGTTTATCGGGTCACTTTCGTCAAACCGATTCTGGAACCAGTCGTACGTTTCCCAGAACCGCTGGTCCCTTCGATTAACGCCGAATTTTTCCAGCTTTGCTATGTACCCGGGCGAGCCGTCAAAGTTGTATAGCACGTCAAAAAACATCGGGATGTCCGCCAACGCAACGTCCAGGAAGTAGTTCGGGTAGGCGCCGACGCTGCCGAAGATGAAGTCGATGTTATCCTTCGAGGGGTCCAGACGCCGGGTCTCACCAAACATGGCGTTGACGTTGTCGTGCCAGCGATTGATGACGATGGAGACGAACCGATCACCGCCTGCCACGCCGCGCAGCCGCACGTACAGCACGTTGGCCTCGCTGTTTGTGACGTGACGAATAAAGCCCGTGCCCGGTGCGTTCAGCGCGCGGAAACCCTGAATGACATCGTCGTGTGAATCGAAGGTTTCAGGCATGGCCCCAAATTCGCCCTCGGCATGGTAGTTAAGGCGATCAAAGGCGATGCCCACGGCGGGGTCCAGACGCCCGTTCACCACCTGCTCGACCAGTTCCCGCTTCGGGTTGACCGTTGTGTAAACGACCGCCGTGTCCCGACCCGTCAGCAGCTCCTGATGGCGGGTATCCTTCAGAGCCCGGTCCCCGATGTACCAGGATTGAAAGGTGGCCACACGATCGCCCGGTGGGAGAAAGGATACAAAATTAAGCTCCCCCTCCATCCGCAGATAGTCCATATAGCGCCGCACGTTGGCCTGGTGGGAAATGTTGCCGAACACATCGAAACCGGCCACCAGCGCGTAGTAAATGCGTTCGAACTGCGAGTAATCGATCACCCATAGGGTGCGCGGCAGATCTCCGATCGCACCCTTGAGCACCGATGCGCTGTCGAAATGACGGTAGACGGTCAGTACCGGCGCGTCACCAGGCCGGTTGCCCGGCCAGATGGCATCAATTCCAAGACCGTCCGGCACCTTCTCCTCATAGAGCGCGTTCTTTGCCAAGTAGAAGTCGGCATAGCGACTCCGATACTTGTTGCTGAAAGACTTCAGCACTCCCATGCCGCTGCCGGCTTCGGTGGGCAGGCGCAGATTGTCCGCCTGCTGAAGCAGAAATTCCGGGTTCTTTACGGTCTCGTCCGCGTCGGGGTCGAGGAACAGGGTCCAGAAGTGATCCTGGATGACGTTGACTGCGATCTGCCCCCTGCAGACCGGCCCGCGAGTGAAGGTGCGAACGATGTACTCGGCGTTGTCCAGTAGAAACTGATAGCGGCTGCGCGGCGGTATCTGCGCGTAGACCAGAAAAGGGTTTGCGCTCTCGGCGTCATCGTAAGGCATCAGATGCGGCGGTTGCAGCCAGTCCGGGGCGATGAACAATTCCTGGTAGCGGGCGAGGGTCGCATCATCGAGCTCAAAAACGATGTGCGTCTTGTAAACGATGGTGGCGTGAATCTTCCGGAACCGATAGTAGATGCGCTTCATGCCCGGGTCGTCGTACGGCCGGACCGTGGCGACTTCCTGGATCGCCTCACCCGGAGGGGTAGCTGACCGCACCAGATAGAAGAAAGCGTCGCTGTCTGCGGCAACGAACCGCACGTGGGCCAGAAACAGATGCTCGTAGATATAGCGCGCGGTCATCGCGTGCTTGGGGCCATCGCGGTTGAGGAACGCTTCCCACCTGGCGATCTGGGCGGCATCGGCGGGGCCCGGGTTTACCAGCGCGGCCTGCTCTTCCTTAGATGGCCCCTGCGCGCCCTGCGCCAGCCAGGCGGCCAGGGTGTCGTGCTCTTTGCTCGACAGCGCGGGAAAGCCGAACGGCATGCCCCGACCCGGGTGCTTGCCGAGGAACGCGCGGGTTTCCCGCTGGTCGGCCGCGCAGGTCAGATCCGTGGCTTCCGCCTGGTAACGCCCGCTGGGCAACGGGTTGCGGCGTTTGGCATCCAGAAAGTACGCCATGGTGGAATCGTTTTCGACACCCGCCTCGCTGTTGCTGGTCACGCTGTGAAATCCGAGGTTGCGCCACTGCTCGGTGAGCTGGGCATCGACGAACAGCCGGGTCGGCTGCTGCGGTTTGAGCCGATCGGACGAATAGACCGCCGCCTTGCTGCCGCCCCGGTCGATACCCTCGTATGAGCTGAGCTTGAGCTGGCATGCTGCGTTGTAGCAGGAATGGCACACCGCGCAGCGTGCATCCATGATGGGCTTGACGTCCGCCAGAAAGCTGACGGGCTGGTCGGTCCCGATAACCGGCGGCGGCGCGGGCGCCCGGGCCAGGTTTACGCAACCGAGCAGAGACAGCGCCAAGGCCGAAACGAACAAAAGACCACGTATCACTTTTTTTCTTTCAATTACAATAGGATAAAAACTTAATGCAAGATGAATTCGAACTTCTGATGACCGGCCTGACGGTCAGGCGGAGCACGTGGCAATTGCCCTAATTTTTAATCTCTCTGACGATCTGATTAGCGAGATCGTTGGCATCGTTGGCAATAGAATCAACGTTGAACGACTTGCTGCGCCCTACCCAAACCAGATTCTCCGATTTCACTTCGAATATGGACGTCGACAGCATGGTAGTTTTCTTCTCGTCGACGTAGGACTGTCGGGTCATGGTGATAGTGTTGCCGTAACCGGACCAATACCCCGAATAGGTCGGGTAGTAAGGCCCGGTGTAATAGGTGCGTACCGACTCCGGAACCGCCCATTTGGTTACCGTGGTGCCGGCATAATCGCTGACGACGACGAAGTCTATGCCGTGCTTCTGAACATAGGCGGTCACGGCATCCCGGTTCGGCATGGCGTCGCCGATCGCCGTATGGCTGGCGGTAGCCTGGATGCCCCTATTTAGCAGCGCCTTGCGGAAGCCTTCCTCGAACAGTATCCGGTGGGTCGAGTTCGCCGTCATGGCAACCACCAGGACTGAATCCATGGACTTGCGCTGGAAGCCGGGCGCCTGCCAGGAATCGGTCAGCTTGGTGGTGCTGCAACCGGACAACGCCACCAGCAGGAGTGCAGGCAGCCAGGTGAGAAGAGGAGTTTTCGGGTTCATCAAGGGTGACCGCGCTCAAGCTGGAAAGCAGGCATGTTGGCCGATCCAAGCGGCAAAATCGAGCGCATCTGATGAATCGATGCGTGACCCACTGCAACGTCATTGCACAGGACATTGGCGAGCCTTTGAGCGATCGATTCTTCAGGGAATGAGCCATGTCCACCGAATTCGCGCCGATGCTTGCCGCCCTGGCAGCCAAGCACGTACTCGGAACCAAACAGGTCGAGCTGGCGCTGACCCAGGACAGCATGAACGCCGACTGCATGGAGCTGTTCGCCCAGCTTCCGCCCCTATGATCCCCGGAGCAACCAGGTTCGTAACTGAGCTCGCAACTTCCGCGCAGCATTCGGGATGGCCGCAATTGTCGCCGGCACCGGCAAACAGAACGGCTTCGGCAACACGGCGATACTGACTTTCTTCATTCCCAACTGGACCCCCGAAGAGGCACGCCGTGGCCCTTAGAGCAAGCATTTCTGGGGTACCAAAAGCTGAATCTGTAGCTCGAGTTTGACGCCGAAAAAACCATAGCGTCAGTGTCAATGCCTAGTGTCCCCTGATAGGATTCGGCGTGGACTGGTAGAGGATTGAGGCCGTGCCATACCAACTGGACAATGGGGAAATCGCCCCGCAGATCGACCCCGCGGTCGAAGCGCTGATCGGCAAGATCGATTTCGATCCAAAGGCGCTCAAGCAGAAGTACCTGGCTGAGCGCGACAAGCGGCTGCGCCCCGAGGGGAACGACCAATACGTCGAAGTCACCGCTGAGTTCTCCCGCTACATCGACGATCCCTATGTAGAGCCCGGCTTCACTCGAGAGCCCCTTTTTGATCACACCGAGGTCGTCATCATCGGCGGCGGCTTTGGAGGCCTGCTGATGGCCGCGCGACTCCGCGAGTCGGGTTTCGACGACATACGCGTCATTGAGAAGGCCGGCGACTTCGGCGGCACCTGGTACTGGAACCGCTATCCGGGCGCCATGTGCGACGTCGAGTCATACGTCTATCTGCCGCTGCTGGAGGAGCTGGGATACACGCCCAGTCACAAGTATTCTTTCGCGCCCGAGATCCTCGAGCACAGCCGGCGTATCGCCCGGCACTACAAGCTGTACGACAATGCCTGCCTGCAGACGGCCATTGAGGAGCTGCGCTGGGACGAAGCTGCCCAGCGCTGGATCATCCGCACCGATCGCGGCGACCGCATGACGGCCAGCTTCGTGGCCATGGCCAACGGCCCGCTTAGCCGACCCAAGCTGCCAGGCATTCCCGGCATCAACGAATTCAAAGGCCATACCTTCCACACCAGCCGCTGGGACTACGACTACACAGGCGGCGATTCCTACGGCAACCTCACCGGCCTGAAGGATAAGCGAGTTGGCATCATCGGCACTGGCGCCACGGCTATCCAGTGCATCCCGCACCTCGGCGAATGGGCCAAAGCGCTGTACGTGTTTCAGCGCACGCCCTCCTCCGTAGACGTGCGCAACAACGCCGAGACAGACCCGGAATGGGCGGCCTCCCTCGAGCCCGGCTGGCAGCAGCGGCGCATGGAAAATTTCAACATCATGGTGAGCGGTGGCGACCAGGACGAAGACCTGGTGCACGACGGCTGGACAGATATCTTCCGCAATCTCACCGGCATCGCGGCGAAACAGGCCAGCCGCAAGCTGGGCCGTCGGCTGGCCGGCGCGGAGCGCGCGCACCTGATGGAGATGGCCGACTACCAGAAGATGAATCAGGTCCGCGCCCGGGCGGAGGCCCTGGTGAACGACCCGAAGACGGCTGAATCGCTGAAGCCCTGGTACCGCCAGTTCTGCAAGCGACCGTGCTTTCACGACGAGTACCTGGCCACCTACAACCGTCCCAACGTGACGCTGGTAGACACCGAAGGAAAGGGGGTAGAGCGCCTGACCGAGAACGGCGTGGTCGCCAACGGCCAGGAGTACGAAGTGGACTGCCTGATTTTCGCCACAGGGTTCGAGGTGGGCACCGCTTACACCAGACGCGCGGGTTACGACATCGTTGGTCGCGACGGCGTCACCCTCAGCGAGCATTGGGCCAACGGCACCCGCACGCTGCACGGGCTGTCGAGCCATCACTTCCCCAACTGCTTTTTCCTGGGATTTACCCAGACCGCGATCACCGTCAACGTGCCCCACGCGTTGAACGAGCAGGCAAAACATGTCGTATACATTCTCAGCGAGATGCGCGCACGCGGCGCCGCGACCGTCGAGGTGAGCGAGGAGGCTGAACAGGCCTACGTCGATGAGGTACGCCAGTTCGCCAACGTCGGCGCGCGTTTCTACGCCGAATGCACACCCGGCTACTACAACAGCGAAGGCAGGCCGGGCAATCGCAGCGGCTTCTTCTCCGACATGCACGGCGCTGGACCGATCCGCTTCTTCGAGATGCTGGACGAATGGCGGGATGCAGGTATGCTCGAGGGTCTGAATCTGAGCTAACAGGTGCGTTCAGCGCAGCGTAAAGCCCGCCGGTCGGGGCATTTCGGCTATCCTTGGAGCGCCCAATTTCCTGGCGCTATACTCCATAAGGTCAAGTTAGGACGTAGGCAACAGAATCTGTAACCGATTCCCCAAGAAGTACTCACAAATATCACGGCAGGGACAGCCCATTTGGCCCTACCATGGGCTGTCTGACCTTAGTCTCGCGGTTGAACAGGCCAACAAATTAGGCCATCCGGGGGGTATTTGCAGACATCTGAGCCAATTTGACATGAAAAATGCGTAAACCGCCAAAAACTCAGGCAACCAAGATTCAGTCACCGGGGATTGCCCGCTAAGGCCGACCGTGCGTACAGAAACGATAATAGATGCGAATGGTGCGAGCCTGCCTGAAGGGACCATCTTAGAGCGCTTCCGATGCTGGGCTCAGAACGCCAGCAACGACCGCTTTTTGCAGGAGAACCGCAAAGCCGTCGAGCTTGCGCTGCTGATCCGCGAGGTCGAGTCCGCTTTCCTCGATCTTTTTTCACGCGGACTCATGAACGGCACAGTTCACACCTGCATCGGTCAGGAATTTTCCGCTGTCTCGGTCGCCGGAGGCCTCACGCAGGACGACTGGATTACCTCTAACCATCGCTGCCACGGGCACTTCATTGCCAAGACCGGGCTCTGGCAGGGATTGATCGACGAGCTGATGGGGCTGGCCACCGGCGTCTGCAAAGGCATCGGCAGCAGTCAGCATCTGTACGCCAAAGGGTTTCTGTCGAACGGTCCCCAGGGCGCCCTGCTGCCGGTGGGCTCGGGTATCGCGCAGAACTTCAAAATGAAACAGGTACCGAACATCGTCGCCTCTTTCATTGGTGAGGGCACGCTGGGTGAAGGGGTGGTTTATGAAGCCCTGAATCTCGCCGCGTTGCGGTCGCTTCCGCAACTCTTCGTGTGCGAAAACAACGGCTACTCACAGAGCACGCCCCAGATGGCTGGCGTTGCCGGCAGCATTCCCGATCGCGCCGCCGCCTTTGGCATCAGGGTGTTCGAAGCCAATACCTGGCAGCTGCAGGATCTATTCGACACCGCCGCCGCGGCGATCAGCTATGTAAGAAACGAGTGCAAACCGGCGTTTCTCCTGGTCGGCACCTACCGGCTGAAAGCCCACTCGAAAGGCGATGACGATCGAGACCCGGCGGAGATCGCCTTCTTCGAGGAGAAAGACAGTCTGGCCAGGCTCGTATCTGATTGCCCATCTCTCGGTCAGGCGCAAAGCGCGGTGCGAGAAACCATCGCCGCGCATATCGAGTCGGTCGATAATACCCGGATCTCGGCGGCCGACTATCGACCCGATCAGCTCCCCCGGAAAAGCGGCGCTAAGTCGGTAGCCGTCAGCAACGAGCGGGTGCGCATGGTCCAGGCCATCAATCAGGGTCTGGAAAAGGTGCTCGCAGACGGCGGCGCGCTGCTGGGCGAAGACATCTGCGACCCCTACGGCGGCGCCTTCAAAGTTACCAAAGGCCTGTCGACGAAGTTTCCAGATCAGGTTATTGGATCACCGATCAGCGAGGCCGGCATCGCCGGCATGGGTGCGGGGCTCGCGCTCATGGGGCGCGAAAGCTACGTGGAGATCATGTTCGGCGACTTCATGACCAACATCTTCGATCAGCTGATCAACAACGTTTCGAAGTTTCACCACATGTATGCTTTCCAGGCATCGGTGCCCCTGCGGATTCGGACCCCCATGGGCGGGAAACGCGGATACGGCCCGACCCACTCCCAGTCTCTGGAGAAGTACCTCCTCGGCATAGACAATCTGCTGGTTCTGGCGGCAACGTCATTGGAAGACCCACGCCAGCTGACTGAAGCGCTATCCGGATATCCCGGACCGGCTATCCTTCTCGAAAACAAGACCGACTACGGGCGGCTGCTGTGGCAGGACAAGCCGGACCTGACGCTGAAAAAGCTCGGCGGCGACTACGGCAGCCTGGTGCTGTCTCCGACGAGAAGACAACCGAACGTGACCCTCGTTTCCTACGGCGGGACCGCCCGCGAGCTGGCAGACAAGCTGGAGGACCTGTTCGTCGAGACGGACTGCGTGGCCGAACTGATCGTGATCACAAGGCTGCATCCGCTGGACATCACGCCCATCACCAGGTCCGCGTCCAGGACCGGCACGCTGGTCGTCGTGGAGGATGGCTCCTGTCCGTTCGGCATCGGCGCGGAGGTGCTGGCCCAGGTGGCGGAAGCCGGCGTTGCGGCCAACGTTTGTCGAATCGGCGCCGAGCCGGTACCGATACCGTCGATCGGCGAGCTCGAGCATGAGATGCTGCCCACTTACGAGCGAGTCGCGCAACGTCTTCGGAAATTCAAAGACGATTTGCGCGCAACGCCCGGCACGCCGCGATCCTGACATGAGCACGGATGCTGAGCTCCTCGTATGCGTAGAGCGGCACAACGTCAATGACGATTCCGTCATCATCCTGAACCTCTGCTTCTCGAGCGGTGAGGCGATCGCCGCCGGCGATGTCATTCTCGAGGTCGAGACGTCCAAAACGAACCTGGAAGTGATCAGCCCCGCCTCCGGCACCCTGGAGCTTCACGTTGCTATCGGCGATGAGGTTGAAATCGGCGCGCCCCTGTTCAGCGTCAGGTCTGCCGAAGATCAAGGTGGCTCGATTTCAGCGCCGGGACAGCCGCGCCTGAGGGCGGTGGCGACTGCTGGCGATGACGACGCGGTTTTGGGGCAGCCGGCAGATCAACAGCAAAGCGGCGCACTGTTTTCCCGAGCCGCTGAAATCCGGCGCCAGGAGCTGGGCGTCGGGCTGGAGGCCTTCCCAGGGCGAAAATGGGTGACAGTCGAGGACGTGGAATCGGCGGCGGGCTTGAGGACTGCACCCGGACCTCACGCGCAGCCGGCACCTGCAAAGGCAGCACCAGCCGCGGTTGGCGGCCCGGTACCTGCTGGCGGGCGTACCGATTTCACCAGAACCACGAGGACGAAGCGCAAACGAGCCGAATCCAGCAACCTCACCGTTTACGGCAACCCCCTACCGCAATCGACCATCTGGATCGATATCGACCTTCCCGGCCCGAGAGTCGTGGGCGCCCCCTATCTGTTCGAAGAGACCATCGCCGACCTGGTGGTGTATGAAGCGAGCCGATTGTTTAAGAACTATCCGACCCTGAACGCTTTCCACATCGACGATCGGGCGTATGGCGTTTATGACTCGATCAACTTTGGCATCAGCTTCGACAGCGGCGAGAACCTCAAGGTCTTGTCGATCGACGGATCCGACAGGCTTTCGCTGCCGGATGTGCAGCACAGATTCGAGCAGCTGCTGCATCTCTATGAGTCTGGAGAATCGCTGCCGCAGGAACTCATGACCTCGTCAACTGTGACGCTCTCCGATCTCACGCGGACCCCGGCGACGGGCATGCTGCCGCTCATCAACGGTCACCAGAGCCTGATTCTGGGTCTCAGCCGATACAGCAGCACGCTGTATTCGATATCCGCGTCTTTCGATCATCGTGTTTCCGAAGGCCTGACGGTAGCCGCGTTCCTGGGCCAGCTTGCCGAGCGGGTGCTCAGCTACTTCCGAGACGCCGACCTCTCCGCCAGCCTGCAGTGTTTTACCTGTCAGCGAACCATGTCGGAAGAACTGGCCATGGGCAACAAGGCCATGTTGAGCGTCAAGCGCCCGGACGGTTCGGACGCCTTGATCTGTCGCAACTGCTTCGAGGGGTGGTGACGTGAATCCCGATACGTTGGAAGAGTACCTGAGCGGTCTGCTCGGTCAGGAGTTCGGCCCCGACAGTCGAGTGCGACTGACCTCCGGCCAGCGCGCGCGGCTGGTTTCGTGGGCAGAAGCACAGGGCCTGGCCATCAACCGTTCCGTCGTCGGACAGGCCGAATTCACCCTGAGCGAGGCGTTAAGCGAGGGCTCGCCGGCGGCGGACCGCTCGCTTAGAAAACCGTCACAGGTGCCCTCCACCAGACCCGCAGCCGCGGCGTCTTCGGTGGGGATAGATATCCAGCGCATCGATGAGCTGATACCGGTTTCTTCAGACTTCAAATCAAACGATGAAATCGCCGGAATCTTCTCGCGGCGAGAGATTTCCTACGCCGAGACCCGGGCAGATGCCCGCGAAACGCTGGCGGGACTGTTTTCTGCGAAGGAAGCCATCCGAAAGGCGGATGCCGCCTACGTGGACGTTCCCCTGGTAAAGATCGAAGTCCTTCCCGATGCGGACGGAAAACCGCGGTTCGCCGATTTCGCGCTCAGCATCTCGCACAGCGGCGAGTACGCCGTCGCCTGCGCTACCAGATCGACTTTGACCAGCATCGAACAGGCCGGTGCGCCCTCGGCCCCGAAGCCCATCGCCCCAGTAACCCCGGAGAGGCCAAAGGTCGCCGCAACAGCCAGCGAGAAGCAGCAGCGGCGCAACGAGCAGCGCAAAGCCAGCGGATGGTCGGGTGGATTGCGCCTGGTACTGATCGTTCTCGCCTCGTTCACGGTGGGCATCTTGGTACCCGACATCTTCTGAATCCCTGACTCTCTGGTAGCGGCGGAAGCCCCCCCCCACGCGCAGTTCGTCGCACGTTGAAGCGCCGTTGTCCAGTCTGGACGTCGCACCCCATACTCATATAATCGCCCGTAAATCAGCACGATAGATGCGATATTTGACAAGATTCTTATGTTCCGGGGGACGACCAGCATGCTGAACGTGAAGCGACACCGGTTGCAACGGATGATAGCGGGGACCGCCCTGATCCTGGCGGGTTATGGGGTCGGGGCTGACAGTCTGCTGCCGGACCTGGCAGACATCCGCTCACGCATCGAGGCCATCGAAACCTCGAGTGCGCTCGACGAATCGCCGAGACAGCGGGCTCTAGAGCTGTACCGGAACGCTGCGGCCAGCCTGGAAGCCTCGGAGCGCGATACCGCCAGCGCACGCGCGTTCGCCCGCGCCCTGGAGGAGGCCCCTGACGAGACGGTGCGGTGGGAACGTAAATCCGCCTCGGTGTCGGCGTATAAGTTGAAGCCGCCCGGAGACATAGATGCGTCGAGCCGGGCTCTGGCGACAGAGCAGACCAGGCTGACCGAGTTGCAGGCCGAGCTGGAGACAGTAAAGGAAGCGGCAAGCGCAGAAACCGATCTCGACCTTTCCGAGATGCTGGTGGAAGTTCAGGCATCTCTGGCCAAACCCCAGGTCCGACCAGATGCGGATTTTGACTCGGTCGAAGTGCTGGAAGCGTTTGAAGTCGCGGCCGCCGCCAGACAGCGGGCGCTGCGGGCGAAGGCAGACATGCTGCAGCAGCGGCTCCTGTCCCGGGACGCGCGTCTGGCGCAGATGGCGGCGCAGCGCCGCTACCTGACGTTGGCCATCGACGTCCTCACCCAGCGCGTGGAATACCTGCAATCGCACGTGAACGAGGTTCGCCAGCGGGTCGCCGGCCGGGCCGCTCGGAGCGCCGAGGCACTGATGACCCGTCTCGATGAACAACCAAAGTGGGTTCGTGACGCGGCCGCCCGGAACGCCGAACTCGCCGCGCAGATTGCCGAGGTCACCGAAAAAACCGAGGTCCTGACCAAGGCCCGCAACGCCCTCGCCGATCAGCAGGCACAGATCGTCCGCTATCACGAAAACCTGACCCAGCAGCTAGCCGTAACCGGTGCCGAGCAGAGCGCAGAGCTCGGCCGCGCCATGGTTCGCCAGCGCAAACGCCTGGACGACTCCCGCAACGCGCCCGACTACCAGGGTCTGGAACAGCAGATCACTTCGGCGCGGCTGCTGCAGCTGAAGCTGGAAGACCAGCAGCTGAGCGAGTCCACCCTGCAGACGCCGGACTGGCTAGCTCAAAACAACATCGACGGCTCGCTCGAGCTGGCAAGCAGCCTGCGCGACAAGCGGCTGCAGTTGCTGGACGAAGGGGTCTCCGCCTACCGTCGCTACATCACCGAGATGACAGGCATTCGCAGCGACGCCAAGGCGCTGGAAACGGCGACGGGCAATTATCAACGGCTGCTGAATCGCCGCCTGTTCTGGATCCCGAGCTCCGCAGGGGTCGGCATCGAGAGCTGGTCTGCCCTGGGCGAGGAGGTCCGCTGGGTAGGCGCGCAGGTGCGTGCGTTCGATATTGCCGCCGCGCCGCTCAATGTCGTCAAGCAGACCCCGGGCATATCGCTTTTGGTCCTGTGCGCGGCAGGTCTACTGATGGCGTTTCGAAAGCGCTTGCAGCGACCGCTCTCGGGATCGACTCCGAAACCGGACAGCGCGACTGCAAATGGCACGAGTGCGACGCTGAACGGCATGGGCGCGACTTGGCGGGGAATTACCGCAGCGCTGACTGTCGCCGCCCCGCTACCGCTACTGCTTTGCGGGCTCGGCTTCGCCCTGGGAAGCGGCAGCGGATTTAATCAGGCCGTTGGCAACGGGCTGCAGCAGGCGGCGCTGATCTGGTTCCTGTTTGCCGCTTTCGGTCACCTGTGCCAATTCGATGGCATCGCGCAACGCCACTTCAAGTGGTCGCCCGAGATTCTCGCCGCCCTGCAGTGCAACCTTCCCGTCCTCTCGGTCGTGCTGGCGGCTGCGGCACTGCTGCTGTGCGTCGCCGAAGCCTCGGCTGACTCGGCGGGCAGTGACGGGTTCAGCCGTCTGGTGTTCGCGGTCGCGCTCCTGGCCATAGCGGTCTCCGCCCATCGCATCGCCCGCGCCAGACTCGGCGCCGGCGCCGCTAAGGCTTCGAAGCCGCGGGCCCCGCGCGTTCTAGCACGACCGCTCGCAGTGCTGGTTCCGCTGTCGCTGCTCGGTCTTTCCCTGGCCGGTTACCACTTCACAGCGCAGCAGCTGGCCCAACGGAGTCTCATCACCGTCGGCGTGATTACGCTGGGCATTCTCGTTTTCTATATCGCCGTTCGCGCCATCTCGGTCGTGGAACGTCGGCTGGCACTGTCCAAGCTGCGGGCGCAGCAAATGAGCGAAAGCGCACAGCACAGCGAGCACCAGGCTGCCGGGTCCGCAGGCCAGCGCCTTCCCGATACCGTCGATCTACAGGAGATCGACGTAGACGCCGTGGGCGTGCAGACACGATCCGTCGTAAAGATGGCAATCGGCACCGTCACGGCAATCGCCGTGTGGGGGCTGTGGTCCGACATGCTGCCGGCACTCAGCGTCATCGAAGAAATAACCCTCTGGCACAGCGGGCCTCAGCATGAAGCCATCACTCTGACGCATGTCATGCTGGCGGGACTCATCGCGTTTCTCACCTATTTCGGCTATCGGAATCTGCCGGGGGCGTTGGAAGTCTCGGTGCTGGCGCGCCTAGAACTCGAGCCTGGGTCTAGCTTCGCCATCATGACCATCTCGAAGTATCTGATCGCCTTTGCCGGAACCTTCAGCGTCATCAGCCTGCTGGGCGCGCAATGGTCGCAGCTGCAGTGGCTGATCGCCGCTCTGGGCGTGGGTCTGGGTTTCGGCCTGCAGGAGGTGGTCGCAAACTTCGTTTCCGGGTTCCTCATTCTGTTCGAGCGGCCGATCCGCGTCGGCGACATGGTGACCATCGGCGACCACACGGGAACCGTATCGCGGATCCGCATTCGCTCGACGATACTCATCGACCAGGACCGCAGGGAGCACATCATTCCGAACAGGGCCATCATCAACGAGCAGCTGACGAACTGGACCTTGAAGGACTCGATCACACGTCTCGTGCTGAACATCGGTGTTGCCCACGGCTCCGACGTTGCCGTCGTGGAACGGGCGCTGCTCGACGCGGCTCGAAATAACCCGCGGGTGATAACGGAGCCGCCGCCGGCCATATGCTTCATGGGCTTCGGCGAAAACGGGCTGGACTTCGAAGTCCGGGTATTCACCAGAACGTTTTCGGATCGAATGCCGCTGACCCACGAGCTGCACTCCGCCATCGAAAGGGCGTTCAAGGCGCGGGGCATCGAAGTTCCCTCCCCCGTGCGCGAGCTGGAACGTCTGGCCCACGCACATTCGGCCCTGAAGCGACGGGATCCACTGAAGGCCGGCCCAACCGGCGAGATGCCAGTCATCAAGGAGAGGAACCACTGACCTCTCCTGCGGTATAGTGGCCAGCGCGCAACGATGTGTTGCGCGCCACCCAAGGCCTACCAGGAGCCAGGTATGATCAAGACCCTCTTCACCGCGACAGCAGTATCAACGCTACTGCTCACGCTTCCCGCAGCCGCTCAGGATATCGGCGCACCGACGCCTGAGAATCTATCGAGCGCCTACACCGGCAAAGCATACTCACCCTACGCTGAACGTAGCTTTCCTGAGCGGCCCCTTTGGGGCGATTCACACCTGCATACCTCCCTTTCCGTCGATGCAGGCCTGTTCGGCAACCGCTTACCGCCACGCGAGGCGTATCGGTTCGCCCGGGGCGAGCAGGTGACTACTTCCACAGGGCAGCCAGCGCGGCTCTCACGACCGCTCGACTGGCTCGTGGTGGCCGACCATTCCGACGGTATGGGCCTGATCGACGACCTAAAGGCCGGCAAGCCGGACCTGCTGGCCTTCGAGCAGGCTGCGCGGTGGAACGAGGGCCTCAGAGAGGGCGGCCAGGCAGCGGTAGATGCAGCGCTCGATCTGATCACGAACTTCTCGAACGACAATGTCGACCCGAAGCTGCTGGGTCTCTACTCGCCAGGCTCCAAGGTCTATCGCTCGCTGTGGGAAGATGTTGTCGACACGGCGGAAGAATTCAACGATCCGGGCAGCTTTACGGCGCTGATCGGCTTTGAATGGACCTCGCTGATCAAAGGCAACAACATGCATCGTGTGGTTATTTTTCGGGATGACGGTGACAGCGCCAAGCAGGTCGAGCCGTTCATCATGACCGCACCCATCGGCAGTCCGGACCCCCGCGATCTGTGGCAGTACATGACAGACTACGAGACCAAAACCGGCGGCGATATCCTCGCCATTCCGCACAACGGCAACCTTTCCAACGGCATCATGTTCCCGCTCAAGGCGCAATGGAACGGCGTTAAACTGGACAAGAGCTACGTCACCGAGCGTGACAAATGGGAACCGCTCGTCGAGGTGACCCAGATCAAGGGCGATGGCGAGGCCCATCCTTTGCTGTCGCCCGATGACGAGTTCGCCGACTACGAAACCTGGGACGTGGGCAACCTCGATCTTTCTCAGGCCAAGACCGACGACATGCTGGCTGGCGAGTACGCGCGCGAGGCACTCAAACGCGGGCTGGCCATCGAGTCCCGCCTGGGCACAAACCCCTACAAGTTCGGCATCATCGGGGCCACCGACAGCCACACCTCCCTGGCAGACGCCGAGGAGGACAACTTCTTCGGCAAGCATACCGGCGCAGAGCCGAGCGCCAAACGTTGGGAGCACCCGTTCGCCAAAACGGACCAGGGCGTGCTTCAGGGCTGGCAATCCGTTGCCTCAGGTCTGGCGGCCGTCTGGGCAACCGAGAATACCCGCGAGGCGATTTTCGACGCCATGGAGCGCAAAGAAGTCTATGGCACCACCGGGCCGCGCATGATGGTGCGCCTGTTCGGCGGATGGGGCTTCACAGACCAGGACCTCAATTCGCGCATGCCGGCTGTGGTCGGGTACGAAAAAGGCGTACCCATGGGCGGCGATCTGCGCCCTGCCCCGGCCGGGGCGGAAGCACCGAGCTTCATGGTGTACGCGCTGCGCGACCCCATCGGCGCGAATCTGGACCGCATTCAGATCGTCAAAGGCTGGCTCGACAGTAAAGGTAATACCCGGGAGAAGGTCTACGACGTCGTCTGGTCGGGAGAACGCACGCCCGACGCCACGGGCAAGGTGCCCGCCGTGGGCAACACCGTGGATGTTCCGAATGCCAACTGGACCAACACCATCGGCGCTTCAGAGCTCGGCGAGGTCTGGACCGATCCGGACTTCGATCCAAAACTGAAGGCATTCTACTACGCCCGGGTTATCGAGATTCCGACGCCGCGGTGGACCGCCTACGACGCCTTCCGGTATGGGATAACAATGCCAGACGACGTGCCCATGACGACCCAGGAACGCGCCTATACCTCGCCGATCTGGTACACGCCCTAGTCCCAACAGCGCGTCGGAAGCCGCATGACGGAGCATTTCTCTTCCCGGTTCGGCTTCCTGATGGCGTCGGTCGGGTTCGCCGTCGGGCTCGGCAACATCTGGCGGTTCCCCTACGTAACTGGCGAAAACGGCGGCGGCGCCTTCGTGGCCGTGTACCTGGTCTGCGCCTTCGGCATCGGCGTGCCCATTCTCATGGCAGAGATCATGCTGGGCCGCCGCGGCCGGGCAAGCCCGCCGGGCGCCATGCGCAACGTGGCCCTGGTGGAAGGCAGGAGCCCCCACTGGCAGTGGGCCGGCGGCCTCATGCTGCTGACCGCCTTCCTGATTCTGGTCACCTACTCCGTAGTGGTCGGCTGGGTGCTCTGGTATCTGGCCAAGGCGCTTGGCACCGGCTTCGCCAGCAGCAGCAACGGCGTGGCGGCCGAGGCTTTCAATCAGGTGCTGGGCAACGTTCCGGGCATGCTGTTCTGGACCGTGCTGGCGCTGTCCATCGCCGGCGGCATCGTCTACTTCGGCGTCAGAGACGGCATCGAGCGCTCGGTGCGGGTGTTGATGCCGACGCTGTTCGCACTGTTGATTGCGCTGGGGGTCTACAACCTGTTCAACGGCGGTTTTACCGCGGCGTTGGACTACCTGTTCACGCCGGACTTCAGCAAGGTTAACGGCGCCATGGTGCTGGCCGCGGTGGGGCAGGCTTTCTTCTCCATCGGCGTGGCCATGGCAGGCATGATGACGTTCGGCGCCTACCTGCCGCGCGATCAGTCCATCAGCCACAGCGTTGCGCTGATCATCGTTGCAGACACGCTGGTCGCCCTGGTGGCGGGCCTGGCCATATTCCCTGCGGTGTTTCATCACGGGCTCGATCCCGCCGGCGGCCCGGGCCTGATCTTTCAGACGCTGCCGGTGGCGTTCAGCCAGATGCCGGCCGGGCATCTGGTCAGCGTGCTGTTCTTCGTGCTGCTGTCCGTGGGTGGCATCACCTCCATGGTAGGACTCCTGGAACCCCTGGTCGCCTGGCTGGATGAGCACCGTGGGTTTGCCCGCCACCGCAGCACGCTGAGCCTGGTGGGCGGCATCGGCACGCTGAGCGTGATTTCCATTCTCTCTTACAACGTATTGGCCGACTGGACCGTCGCCTCACGAACTGTTGGCGAGCTGATGGACTACATATCCAATCAGGTGATGCTGCCCTTCGGCGGTTTCCTCATTGCCCTGTTCGTCGGCTGGTTCGTCAGCAAAGCGTCTGCGCGGGATGAGCTGAACATGCGCTCCGGCGTTCGCTTCGAAGCCTGGCATCTGCTGATCCGCTACGTGGTGCCGTTGGCGGTCGCCGTCATCCTGATCACCGGCGTCTGACCGGCGCAGCTCGAAAGCACGCGTTCACTTGTTATGCAATTCGAACACCAGCGACAGGTTGTTGGCCAGCATGTCGACGATCCGACGGACGACAAAGCCTTGCGCTTCCGCGGCGGCCAGCACCGATTCCAGATCGCGAATTCCCCAGCTCGGGTTCTGCGCCCGCAGCGACGCGTCGAACGCCCGGTTGCCCGGTGACGTGTGGCCACCGTCGCGTTTGAAAGGTCCGTAAATGTGCAGCACGCCGCCGGCCGAAAGTGTGGCAGCAGCACCCTCGCACAGACCGCGCAGGGTTTCCAGCTCCGATATGTGCAGCAGGTTGGCCACGATGACCGCGTCGACCGCGGGCACCTGCCAGACATCTCGAACATCCAGATCCAGGGGCGGATCGACGTTTTCAAGGCCCGCCTGCGCGACCCGCGCGGCAATGGAGGCCCGCTGCCGCGGATCAGGATCCGAAGGCAACCAGGTAATACCCGGCAACGCCTCGGCAAAATGCGCCACATGCTGACCCGTGCCGCTGGCGATCTCCAGCACCCGGCCAGTGGCGGGCAGCTGGGCGCGCAGCACCCCGAGAATCGGTGAGCGGTTTCGCTCGGCAGCTGGAGCGTGAAGAATGCCCGTCATCGTTGTCGGCGTCGTGCTGCCCGCAACGCCCGAGCCATCAGCCCGCTTTACGCCCGAGCAATGACCAAGTCATCTTCTGAGGTCCGCCCGCGAGCACCATCAGTCCCGCCATGATCGCCAGGTTCTTGATGAAATTCTGCATCTCGTGCGCCTTCTGCGCCGCGTCTTCAACATTCCAGAAGTCATGCATGATCAGCGAAATCACCAGCACCAGACCAGCCAAGACAAAGGCGGTGAGCTGAACCCGGTAGCCGATGGCCAGACACAACGCCCCGCCGAGCTGCAGCACGATGGTCAATATCAGAAAGAACGGAATGGCCACCATACCGTGATCAGCCATGTACTGAGCCGTACCTTCGAAATTGGTAATTTTTGAGATGCCGGGCAACAGAAAATACAAGGCCAACAGCAGCCGGCCGCCGACGGACAACGCCATCTGCGCTGGATTAGCGCGCGCTTCGATTCCTTCAGTCATGCTGTTCTCCCGTGGTGCCGTTCGTTAACCTTTTAACCTTTCGCGCTTCCAGATGAAAGGTGCTCTGGCAACATCACACGTCAAACCCGGTAACGGTTGCGGTATCCTCC
>JAHEEG010000049.1 GCA_024640825.1 Gammaproteobacteria bacterium | reverse complement strand
TGCTCGGAGAACCTTCGAGTTCCGACCATTCCGCATCTACTTTTTCCCGAAAACCTTCTTCTCCCATCGCCCGAACCAGGATCTTGATACGCGCTTTGAACTTGTTGTCTCGACGCCCGTAGCGGTTATAGACCCGCATTATGGCTTCCAGGTAGGTGAGCAGGTGGATCATGGGCAGGCCACGGCGAATTACGCAGCCGATAACGGGGGTCCGGCCCAGGCCGCCGCCGACCTTCACATCCACCAGCCGCTCGCCGTTATCGTCCAGGTAAACGTGGAGGCCGATGTCGTGCACGTCGACCGCCGCTCTGTCGTACCGTGCTCCGGTTACGGCGATCTTGAATTTGCGAGGTAGCCAGTCGAATTCCGGATGAGACGTCGACCACTGCCTGATGATCTCGCAGTAGGGTCGCGGGTCCAGAAGCTCGTCTGCCGCGACTCCGGCGAACTGATCGGTTGTGACGTTGCGGATGCAGTTGCCGCTGGTTTGGATGGCATGCATCTCGACCTTCGCCAGCGCTTCCAGAATATCGGGCACGTCGGCGAGTTCGGGCCAGTTGTACTGCATGTTCTGGCGGGTACTCAGATGGCCGTATCCGCGGTCGAAATCGCGTGCGATTGCGGCCAGGGCGCGCAACTGCGGGCTGGAAAGGGTGCCGTAGGGCACCGCTACCCGTAGCATGGGGGCCAGGCGCTGAAGGTACAGACCATTGCGCAGCCGGAGGTGCTGAAACTGCTCGTCGCTCAGTTCGCCGGCCAGGAAGCGGGCGGTCTGGGCCCGGTAGTTGGCAACGCGTTCGGCGACGAACTGATGATCAAACTGGTCGTATTGGTACATATATGTTGTTAGACATGTTTTGAGACAGATGCTAAGGAAAGGCGGGACAGTTATACACGCCGCGGGGCGGGACATTAGCATCGGGGCAGGGCTTTGGAGAAGTAATGCTTCTATCTATCCTTAGAACAGAATCCGGCTATTCCCGAACGCAGATTTCGCCTGAACACCACCGTGCAGATACCGAGCTGAGGTTTTTCTCGAGCCGCTGATTGAGCCAATCATGGTCATTGAGTAAACTGCGCCGGCCCGGAGCGGCACATGAAGCCAGAGGTGATACGCTGCTGGCCGCTCTTGGTACGGGTCGGCCAGCCGCAACAGGCCTAATTAAGACCAGCTAGAGGGAAGTCAGTGGCACATTCAGTAAAAGATCAGGATCCGATCGAAGCGGACCGAAAGGCAGACGTCAAGGCCGCGTTGGTCGTCTTCGTCACCCTCGTTCTGGCTGCCGTACACTTTATTTCCGGCTGGACCTTCGACTTCTGAACACCCCGCTTTACGGCATCTTCCCCTGTCTGCAGATTGATCCTCCGGCTCAAGCCCGGAGGTTCGGCCGGAGCCAGTTTCTTGCAGTTTCCAGATCTGTCCCTTTGCGCTCGGCGTAGTCTGCCAGCTGATCTTCGTCGATCTTTCCCACGCCGAAGTATTTCGAGTCGGGGTGCGAGAAATACCACCCGGATACCGAAGCGGCCGGCATCATTGCGAAGCTCTCGGTCAGGCGTATGCCGGTGTTTTCAGTGGCGTTTAGGATCTCGAACAGCACGCATTTTTCGCTGTGCTCGGGACACGCCGGATATCCGGGAGCAGGGCGGATGCCCTGGTAGGCTTCTTTAATCAGGGCCTGACTGTCCAACGCCTCGTCAGCGGCGTAACCCCAGAACGCCATGCGTACCTTTCGGTGCAGGTACTCGGCGAAGGCCTCGGCAAGCCGGTCTGCCAGTGCCTTTATCATGATTTCCGAATAATCGTCGTTCGGGTATTCCGCCAGCACATCCTCTATACCGCTACCGGCGGTTACGGCGAAACCACCCAGATAGTCGGGAATCGGTGGCGGCGCCACATAGTCTGCCAGACAGAAGTTGGGTTGGCCTTCCGGCTTTAAGCCCTGCTGGCGCAGGTGGTGGAGTCGCGCCAGTTCGGTGGTTCGCGTGTCGTCCTGAAAAACCACGATGTCATCGTCCCCAAGGCGATTGCAGGCCCACAGACCGTAGACACCGTGCGCTTTGAGGCGACCTTCCTTGACGAGCTTGTCGAGCATATCCTGGGCATCCTGGAAGAGCTGCCGGGCGCTTTCGCCCACGACTTCATCCTCCAGGATCTTCGGATATTTTCCTGCTAGCTCCCAGGTCATGAAGAAGGGCGTCCAGTCTATGTAGGGCACCAGCTCTGATAGCGGCAGGTTATTGACACTTTGCACGCCCAGCTGTTTCGGGACCGGCGGGCTGTAGCGCTGCCACTCCCAGTGGAAGCGATTGCCGCGGGCTTCTTTCAGCGACAGCAGCTCCCTTTTGGCTTCTCTGGCAACGCTGCGAGTCCGAATGGCATCGTATTCCTGACGCAGCGTCGCTGTGAAATCCGGCTTCAACTCGTCGCTGATCAGATGATTCACCACGTTTACGCTGCGCGACGCGTCGGTGACGTACACTGTAGGCCCGTTCTGGTAGGCGGGTTCAATCCGCACGGCAGTGTGCGCCTTTGACGTGGTAGCCCCGCCAATGAGCAGCGGTATTTCCAGCCCCTGGCGCTGCATCTCGGCAGCAACGTAAACCATTTCATCCAGTGATGGGGTGATGAGGCCAGAGAGGCCAATCATATCTGCGCGGCTTTCCCTCGCCGTAGCGATGATCTTGTCCATCGGCACCATGACGCCAAGGTCTATCACCTCGAAGTTGTTGCATTGCAAAACCACGCCGACGATATTTTTGCCGATGTCGTGCACATCGCCCTTCACCGTGGCCATGACGATCCGGGCTTTGGCCTCCTGTCCCGGTCCTTTGTCGGCCTCGATGTAGGGGATGAGGTGCGCGACCGCCTGCTTCATCACTCTGGCGCTCTTGACCACCTGCGGCAGGAACATCTTGCCGGCGCCGAATAGGTCTCCGACGACGTTCATTCCCTCCATGAGGGGGCCTTCGATCACCTCGATGGGCCGGGCGGCTGCGAGGCGGGCCTCTTCTGTGTCTTCCAGAATGTATTCGGTGATGCCCTTGACCAGGGCATGGGACAGGCGTTCCTGTACCGAGCCTTCTCGCCAGGAAAGATCCTGCACGGATTTGCTTTCGCCTTGCCCCGCAAACTGCTCTGCGATTGCCAGCAGTCGCTCTGTCGCGTCGGCCCGGCGATTGAGCACCAGATCTTCCACTCGCTCGCGCAAGTCCTCTGGAATTTCCTCCAGGAGGGCGAGCTGGCCCGCGTTGACAATGCCCATGGTGAGGCCAGCCTTCACCGCGTGATACAGAAACACGGCATGAATGGCTTCCCGTATGGGATTGTTGCCTCTAAAGGAAAAGGACACGTTGCTTACCCCGCCCGACGTTTTGGCGAAGGGGAGTTTGTCGCGTATCCACTGGCAGGCCTCAATGAAGTCAACCGCGTAGTTTCGGTGCTCTTCAATTCCGGTGCCGATGGCAAAAATGTTGGGGTCGAAGATGATGTCTTCGGGTGGGAAGTCCACCTGTTCGGTGAGGATCCGATAGGCGCGCTCACATATATCCGTCTTGCGCTGCAGAGTGTCAGCCTGACCTTCCTCGTCGAAGGCCATAATCACTACCGCCGCGCCGTACTGACGGCATTTTCTGGCGAGCGCCACGAAGCTTTCCTCGCCTTCCTTCAGGCTCAACGAGTTGACTACCGGCTTACCCTGGATGCAACGCAGTCCCGCGTCGATCACGTCCCACTTGCTGGAATCTACCATGGTCGGTACGCGGGAGATGTCCGGTTCGGAGGCGACTAGGTTTAAAAAACGGACCATGGCTTTGCCGCTGTCGAGCATGCCTTCGTCCATGTTTATGTCTATCAGCTGGGCGCCGTTTTCCACCTGATCACGCGCTACCTGAAGCGCGGATTCGTAGTTGTCTTCCCGAATGAGCCTCGCGAACCGAGCCGACCCGGTAACGTTGGTGCGTTCTCCCACGTTCACGAACAGGCTGTCTTCATTGATGATGAGTGGCTCTAGCCCGCTGAGCCGGAGCGCCTTCTTCTGCGGCTGCCAGCTTCTGGGTGCTTGTCCTGCAATTGCCTCCCTGATCGCGGCGATGTGCTCCGGCGTCGTGCCGCAGCAGCCGCCTACCATGTTGACCAGCCCGCTGGTGGCAAACTCCTGGAGTTTTGTCGCCATCGAATCCGGGTCTTCGTCATAACCTCCGAAAGCGTTCGGCAGCCCCGCGTTGGGATGGACGCTGACGAAGGTATCTGCGACCCGCCCCAGCGCTTCTATGTAGGGCCGGAGCTGGTCGGCGCCCAGCGCGCAGTTCAAACCCACTACCAGGGGGTTGGCATGCTGCAGCGAGATCCAGAACGCTTCGCAAGTCTGTCCTGAGAGAGTACGTCCGCTGGCGTCGGTTATGGTCCCTGAAATCATCAGCGGCACATGGGACCCCGTTTCTTCTGACAGCTTGCTGATGGCATAGACGGCCGCTTTGGCGTTCAAGGTGTCGAAGACGGTCTCGATGAGAATGAAATCGGCGCCATTGGCCATGAGCGCTCGGGCGGCTTCCAGGTAGTCGCTGGAAAGCGCTGCAAAATCGACGTTGCGGAAACTCGGATCGTTGACGTCTGGCGACAGGCTCGCTGTGCGCGTGGTTGGACCCAGCACCCCTGCGACGAAGCGGGGCTGGCCGGCCTTAGAAAATTCATCTGCCGTCTCTCTGGCCACCTGGGCGGCGGCGGCATTGATCGCCTCGGCTTCCTCTTCAAGGTGGTAGTCGGCCTGCGTGATCCGGGTGGCGGTGAAGCTGTTGGTCTTGATGATGTCCGCGCCAGCCTGTAGATAGCGACGGTGCGCCTCAGCAACGATCTCGGGTCGGGTGAGCGAGAGCACGTCATGATTGCCTTTCAGTGCTGTCGGGTGGTCGGCAAACCGGTTGCCGCGGTAATCCTGCTCGTTCAGCTGCAGTGATTGCATCAGCGTTCCGTAGGCGCCGTCCAGCAGCAGAATACGTTCGCGTAGAGCAAGGGCCAGCGGGCTGGCGTGGTCGGGTCTGGTCATGAAAACATCGATGCAGTGGTACCTGAGGATTAGTCTAGGGATCAGAACCCTGAATGCAATTGAAGCTAAAGGCGCTAAAAATGAGCAGCTCTCACTTTCGGTCCTTTCAACAGGCGGAAGGCTGGGGTTTCGGCAGCCGTCCTGACTTTGATTGCGGGGAGATTGCCTGTTGGTCTGCGAATGGCTAGTATACCCGACCAAATTGCTCGGGTATTTGGATAACGGCCATGATTGACATCTCGGAATCGGCGCAAAGCTACCTCCGCGACCTGCTGTCCAAGCAGGATGAAGACGATGTAGGCATTCGGGTGTTCGTCGCGCAACCCGGTACGCCCCACGCTGAGACCTGCATCGCGTACTGCCGTCCCGGAGAAGAGCAGGCGGGAGACATGCCCGTTGCCTATGACGGCTTTACAGCGTGGTTCGAGGAGCGCAGCACGCCGTATCTCGAAGAAGCCGTTGTCGATTATCAGGAAGATCGAATGGGTGGACAGTTAACCATCAAGGCGCCCAATGCCCGGGTACCCAAGGTCGGCCCGGATGCGCCCCTGGAAGACCGGATCAACTACGTTCTGTACAACGAGATAAATCCGGGCCTAGCCTCCCACGGGGGGATGGTCACGCTCGTTGAAATCGTTGAAGACAGCATTGCCGTTCTGCAGTTTGGCGGCGGCTGTCAGGGCTGTGCGGCGGTAGACATTACGCTGAAGAACGGGGTGGAAAAATCACTGCTGGGGCAGATACCCGAACTAACTGCCATTCGGGATGCGACTGACCACACAGTAACGGACAACGCCTACTACCAGTAATTTGCTTGGACTTTCTGGGGCCGCCGTCGGCTGCGCAGCGCATTTTCGGATCAGCCCGATGCTGCTGCCCGTTGCGAGTCCAGCCGTTGCAGCAGCGGGCCGCGAAGGGCGTCTGCCAGATCCTGCAGCAGGGTCACCGAGGTGTCCCAGTCGATGCAGGCATCCGTGATGGAGACACCGTAGTCTAGTCCCTCGCCACCGCCGGTAAGCTTCTGATTACCCCCCCGAAGATGGCTCTCGATCATCAACCCGATGACCGAACGATTGCCTGCACATATCTGGCGGCAGATTTCGCGAGCCACCAACGGCTGCCTGTTATGGTCTTTATCGGAGTTGGCATGGCTGCAATCCACCATGATGTTTGGCGTCAACCGCGCGCTTTGCAAAGCCTGCTCGCAGTTGCTGATGCTGGCCGCATTGTAGTTGGCGCCCTGAGTGCCGCCGCGAAGCACGATGTGTGCGTACGGATTGCCGCGGGTGTGAAGCACGGCAACCTGCCCTGCAGGGTTAATGCCGAGGAACCGATGTGGACTTGCGACAGACTGCAGGGCGTTCACTGCGACATCTAGAGATCCGTCGGTTCCGTTCTTGAATCCCACTGCCGATGATAGGCCTGAAGCCATTTCCCGGTGCGTCTGAGATTCTGTCGTCCGTGCGCCGATGGCCGACCAAGCGATGAGATCCTGCAGGTACTGGGGAGTAATCGGATCCAGCGCCTCGGTCGCCAGCGGCAGTCCCACGCTGGCTACGTCCAGCAGAAGTTGCCTTGCGAGGGTCAATCCCTCATCGATGTGGAAAGTATCGTCCAGACGGGGATCATTGATGAGGCCTTTCCAGCCCACCGTGGTTCGTGGCTTCTCGAAGTAGGCGCGCATCACCAGCAGGAGACTGTCTCCGACTTGCTCAGAAAGCGCTTTGAGTCGACGGGCATATTCCCGAGCGGCGTCGACATCGTGAATGGAGCAGGGACCTATCACCACCAGCAGACGGTGATCTCGGCGCTCGAGGATCGCGCGCACCGCGTTGCGGGCTTCCTGGACGTACTCCCGCACTTCTTCCGTAACCGGTAGCCGGGCCTTCAGCTGCTCGGGTGTAACCAGCAGCTGATGAGATTCGATATTCAGATTTTCAAGCTGCTGATGCCCGTCTGCGCTGGTATCACGCGTCCCGGTATCGTTCGGTGAGCGTTTGGCCATGATCACTTCCTCTAATTATGGAGGGGCACAAAAAAACCCCGGGGCGGCCGCCTCACGGGGTTTTCCTCCGAAGGCGGCCTGCGCTGCCTTCGAACCGGGTTCAAGGGCAACGCTAAGTTACAAAAAAGAAATAGCCGATCCGCCAGCCCTGGCTGGTGTCCGACATCGTAAACAGCGTTGTCATACTCGTTGTCATGGGCGGGAATAGTACCTCAGGCGTTCTGGAAAGCAAGGTCGTTCAGGTCCACGAGGCGAGGCAGCGCGGTAAAGTAAAGGGCCAATCTGAGTGGCTCCGAGAACGCCGTGCCGGTGAGGCTCGCGTACTTTTCCATCTGTGGCAGGTGGCGACGGGTTTCTTTACGCAGGAATTCTTCGAAATCCATTCCCGAGTCGGGCACCGTGGTCTTGTAATCCACTATCCAGCGCTGGCCTCGCTCGTCGACATAGGTGCGATCGAGAAGGACGTTGGTTATCTCACCGTTGAGGATACCGGTAAGTGCAAGTTCCGATGCCGCGTGCCGGCGAGCAGAAAGTATTTTTTGTGCAGCTTCGTCTGCCAACGTCTGACAGAGTTGGCGGCTCACTTCTGCAACGAGTTCGCCGTGGTGCTGGGCGTCCACACCCAGGTCCGTCAGTCTCTCGATCCAAAGGTTCTCGCGCTCCTCGCAATAACGTGCTGGATTGCCCGGCAACACCATAGCGCTCAGTGCCTGCAGCGCGCCGTGCACAATGGTGCCGAGCGCCACTTCGGGCAGATTCTGGGGAGCCGGTGTTTCTCTGGCCGACCGACGCAGCGGCTCCGGTCGCTGTGGAAGCGCCAGCGGCGGGAACTGCCAGCGGTACCCTGGTGGCAGGCGGCCGGGAAGATCTGCTGCAGCCGCTTCCGTAGAGGGTTGTTTTTTGGCCAATGCTCGCGCTTGGGTGGGCGCGTGCGATCTCATTTCCGGGTCGTTGATTTCCTGTAAACGCGGCCAGAGCAGGTCGAGCAGCGAGCCAGACACCGGTTTTTCCGCGACCGATCCGAATAGGTGTAAATCCCCTTTAGCACGCGTACACGCAACGTACATAAGCCGCTCCAGCTCGTGACGCTCTCGGGTTTTGTCCTCTCTAGCCAGCCATGCGTAGGCAGAATTTCCGTCACGGCTGCCCATCAGCAGTCCGTCCCCCTCGGGACGCCAGAGCAGCATCACGGGGTCGGGCCGGCGAGCGCCTCGTTCGAGAAAGGGCAGAATCACGTGATCGAACTCCAGCCCTTTGGATTTGTGAATGGTCATAATTTCCAGCTGCGCGTCCCCAACGTCTTCTGCGAACAGCTGCTGCGCTGCTTGATTCAGTTGGTGTGCGTCCCAGGCGTCATTGCCGAGCTCATCCACCAGCGCGAAGAAACGCTCGGCGTCGGCCAGCGCCTGACCGCTTGCATAGGCGTCAGCCCCGCCCGCTGCCAGCCAGACTGTTTCCAAAACGGCACGTGGCGGTGCTTCGTGAATCAGCGGTTGGCCCAGACGAAACGCTTCATGGAGTCGATCGATCCTGTCACGGCCATCTGCCGACATGTTTTCATGTACGAGCTTGTTTCTCACCGCCTCTGCAAGATTGTTCACCGTCGCGAAGGCCTCGAGATCCAGGTTTGACAGGCCGACCCACGGCGCTCTGAGTACGCTGAACCAGGCCAGCCGATCCCCGGCGTCGGCCATGGCCGTGGCGAGGCTCAACAAATCCTGGACCACGGGACGGATGGTGAGCGGGTCGATGTCCGTGGCCCGCCAGGGAATGCCGGCAGCGCGCAGCGCGGGAAGCAGTGGCTGCAGGTGCAGGCGGCTGCGCACCAGCAGCCCGATGCTGGCCTGCGAGTCCGCGCCGAGAATCTCTTCGATGCGTTGTACCACTGCCTCGGATTGACTTGCTTCGAGGGGCAGCAGGGTGCAGTGCAGGCTGTCCCGGGAGCCATCTCGAGTGGCCTCTGACGGGCTGTAGGCTACCCGCCCCAGAACCGGGTCGCTGCTGCGGCCGAGCACCTGACTGAACGTAGCGTTTTGCCAAACAACAAGGCCTTCATGCGTCCGAAAGTTGCTGGTTAGGCGAATCTGTTGCAACGGCCGGCCGGCGATACCGTTCTGCCAGGCGTCATAGAAAACCCGCACTTCCGCGTCTCGGAAACGGTAGACCGACTGCATAGGGTCTCCCACCGCGAAAAAGCTGTTGCCGTCTTCCTGACTCCAACCCTGCAGCAGCAGCTCAAACAGGCGGAATTGCGCCTCGGAGGTGTCCTGGAACTCGTCTACCAGTATGTGGCGAATCCGGTAGTCCAGGGCGAGTGCAAGTTCCGTCGGGGCCTGCGTATCGTGCAACGCGCGCCGGGCTGCAATTACCAGCTGCGTAAAATCGGCCGCGGACAACTCCTGGAAAATGCGCTCGAGCTCGATCGCGCACAGGAGGAGGGACACCGCCACCGCGGACAGCCGGTCGACGGATGCCGGGTCTACCTCGATGTCGGGCAGGTTCCGCAGATTGTCGGCCAGAGCCGCGAGATCAAGTTTCCCCAGCGTTTCGATGAGCGCCTGCGCCGCCTCTTTGGCAGAGCGATCCTCGGGAGGAAAGCCTTCCCGCCGCGTGAGCTTGCTGCGCAGCTTGCCGGCTTGGGTTGTCAGTATTTGCCCGGCGAAGCGGAACAGCTCGGTGTCGCCGGCGAGTTCCTGCTGGAGGTTGTCTGCCGCGTGTTGGACCAGTGCGCGCAGATTTTGCTGCTGGGTCAAGGCGAGGGGCCGCAGGAAGTCGCTGATGATGCGCTGGCTGAGATGACGGTTCCCTGCCTCCAGCAGCGCCTGGACGGATGCGGTGTCACGTTGTCCCTGGATTACAACATCCCTCACCAGTTCGAGCCATTGATCACGTCTGCCCAGCATGCTGACCATGAGGCGCCGGGCGCTGACATATCGGTTGTCGAACAGGGCCAGGACGGCCGCTAACTCCGTGGAGAAGGGGTCATTCTGATAGAGCCGCTGGAACAGACGGTCTACGGCTTCGCCGTATACGGCATCAGTCTGTTCCAGCAGGCGGGCGCCGGGCCGAAATTCAGCCGTCAGCGGCAACTGCCTGACCAGCCCGCTCGCAAAGCTGTCGATGGTCTGGATCTTCAGGCGGTTTGGCTGGTTGCTCAGCTGCCACCCCGCTGCGGCGTCCCGGGAAAGCGCATCGCGGGCTTCGGGTGCCTGACTCCGCAGCGCGCTAAGTACCCGTTCACGCATTTCCGCAGCCGCCTTGCGGGTAAACGTGATGGCCAGAATCTCCTCCGGTTTGTTGGCGCGGCCAAGCAAACGAAGATAGCGGTTGACCAGCAGGGTTGTTTTTCCGGACCCCGCTGGCGCCTGGACGATCACCGATCTGTCGGGATCCGTGGCTGTAACCCGTTGTTCCTGGTCCGGCGGCGGTGTCACTCGCTGTCCTCGACGACTGTGTCGACTGCTGGCTGCTGGTTGAACGCCTCACCAATCCTACAAAATGGCTGTAGGTGACAGTGCCGACAGGTCTCTGCGCTGGCGGGATCCGCGACAGCAATGCCCTGACGAAACTCTTCTCCCAGGGCAGAAAGCTGGTGGCGCCAGCGTGTGCGAAGGGCTTCCCAGTCACCCTCGGGGGGTGCAAGAGTCCTGGCGGGCCTGAGGTCCAGTTGCTGGTCGCCGACGCCCGTGAGCCGTACGTCGTGATCACTCATCTGTACGTATAGAACGCCTTTAACGGCAGGGTTCGCTACTGCGTACAGGGGAAGTTGAGGCTCCAGCAGACGATCTTCCAGGAGGTGCTTTGGTTGGACTCGCCCGGTCTTATAATCCAATACCAGCAGGTCGCCGAAGTCTTGGCTGTTCGCATCCACTTCCGTGTCGAGCACGCGATCCAGGCGGTCGAGGCGCAGATTCAGCGTCAGGCCCGCCAAATCCAACTCCACGGACTGTTCGACGGCTGCTACACGGTAGGCGGTCCGCTTCTGCTCCTGCGCCAGCCATCGCCCAACCAACTGGGTGAGTCGCTGACGTTCCGCGTTGAGGTAGGGCTTTGGAAACCGGCGATAGTTACGCTGCAGCGCTCGATCGATCGCGGCGCTCGTTGCGGCGTCATCGAGGTCCTGGGGGTGTACCCGGCTTCCCTGATTGCGCTCCAGCAGAAGCTGCATCAACGTATGCAGCAGTTGGCCCCTGTCCAACGCATCTGGATAAGCGTGGGGTTCCCGCGGGGGGGCAATGCCGAGGCGATGGATGGACCAGGCGCGGAAGGGGCACTGAGCCTGATCTTTGAGCAAGTTGCTGCCACCGCGAATCAGCCCCGCGTCCACCAACGAGCCGCGCGAATCGGGACGGGGCTCCAGAGATACGTTGCGCTGAATCAAGGCCGGATGGCTTGCAGAGATCAGCCCTTCAACGACCTCCTTGGGCTCTGCCTGAGGCAGGCGTTCCAGCAGCGGGCTGATGCCGTGGGAAACACCGTCTAGCATGGTCGCGTAGCTGAAAATCACCCGTTCGCCCGATCCTTGCCACTGCCTGATCCGGCGACCTGCGAAAGCCACCTCTGCATCGGGTGACACCCGGGGTACTTGGTGCTCAAGCTGGGTCGACAGGGGAACAAGGGGATTCGGGCTGACGCCTTGTGGCCAGTCGGTATCCTGCATCCCGAGGATCCACAGATGAGAGAAAGTCAGTCCTGTGGTTTCCAGATAGCCGAGGATCTGCACCCTTGCCGGGGGTTGCTCGGGCGCGAAAAGCCTGTCGCCTATCAGTTGGCCAAGGGTATCCAGCGCCTCCAGCGCTGTGCAGCTTCTGGGGAACACTGGGTCGCGGTGAGTCGCGTTCAGCAACGTCGTCAACTGTTCATACGCTTGAAACTGACCGCTGCGCGCGCCCTGTCCCGTCCAGCCACCAAGTGCCAGCAGATGCTGAAATTCCTCTATCCACGCACTCAGGCTGGTCTGCCTCGCGGGATCTGGTCTTTCGCGAGCGATTCCCCTCCAGTATGTGTCGTCGCTCGTCTGGGACAGTTCGGCTACGCCAAATGTCTCCGGCAGCACGCTGGGGAGCGTTGGCAGCGCGGGGAGTTCGAGATAGGGCGATTGCAGCATCTGACGAGCCTGCTCGGCTGTCAGCTGATCGAGGCAGAAGCGCAGCCAGTAGTTCGCGGCCTGCCAGATGGGCTGCTCGCCCAGGGGTGTGCCGCCGGCGATGTCGTAGAGTTTCGCATTTCCCAGCTCGTCCGGACGTTGTAGCCACGCGGAAAACTGCCGGTTCACCGCGTGATAGCGCTGGGTCAGATCTGGCACCACGATGCCCACCGTTGCTTCCGGCTCGCTGAGCAGAACCTGGCGGCACCATTGAGCAGCGGCGCTCAGCTCCTGCTTGGGATCCTGAAAAGGGACTCGAACTGAGTCGCTCGCCTCCCGCTGTGGCGCGTCCTGGACAGCTATCTGCCAGCCGCCTTCCGAGAGATGGCTCAGGTAACGCCTAAGATCGGAGGCCGGAGATTCGAAAGCAAAGCACAGTACCCGCGCGTGCGAAGGTGATGGCAGTCTCGTGAGCCTTGTCGCGAGCTCCGCTCTGCTGATGACGCCTAGCTCGCGGAGCCGGCGCGAGAAACGCTGTGCCCAGTCGTGGAACACCCGGCCGTTCTCGGTTCTACACAGCGCGGCTTCGTCGATGGCGATGTTCCATTGCCAGCAGAGTCGCCAGGCGTCACGCGCCAGAGACGCAAGGTTTTCCTGACCGGAAGGCGCCGAGGCTCTCCAGAGCAGCAGCTCAGAGCTGGCGTCGAGAGGTCTGGGAAGCTCGGAATGCTGCGCGCGCGCAAGCTCGTATTGTTGGCCCATCCACGCATCGGTGTTGAAAATCCGCGCGGCCAACCAGGCGCGCTCGCCTTTCTGCATCCTGGCACGGTTGTAAGCTTCGACCAGCGCTCGGCGAAGCCGCTCATTGGAGGTGAGCACGATGGTCTCGGCTAGGTTTCCAGCCGGGGCTTCTGCCAGAGTTTCTGCCAGGGCTGTCGCCGTGAGCGCATCGAAGTGGCCGCCAAAGTTGACAGAGAAGTCTTTCACGAGTCGATTTTAGCCTGGATTACCCGTCGATCTCCCGAGTAGTTGCGCTCGGAATGTCGCCATCCGAAGTGTGTATCCCGGTGCTGTATGCGTAGAATGTGCGCATTCCCTCTCAGCCAGCGAGTACAGTACCCAACATGACAGGAAAGGTGGGTTTCGTAAGCCTCGGATGTCCGAAAGCCCTGGTGGATTCTGAACAGATACTCACCCGACTGGCCGCCGAAGGATACGCAACCGTCGATAGCTTTGAGGCAGCGGATGTAGTGATCGTGAATACCTGCGGTTTCATCGACGCGGCTGTAGAGGAATCGTTGGAAACCATTGACGAAGCTCTGGGTGCTAACGGCCGGGTCATCGTTACGGGCTGCCTGGGTGCCGACGCGCTGAAGCTGCAGACCCGGTTTCCAGAATTGCTGGCTGTGACCGGACCCCAGGCGGCTGACGCAGTTGTCGACGCTGTTCGCCTGAACGCCCCGCTGACGCCTTCTGCCGCGTCGGATATGGAACACCTCATGGGCCCGGCCGGCATCAAACTGACGCCGCCGCACTATGCCTATCTGAAGATTTCTGAAGGCTGCAATCACAGCTGTTCGTTCTGCATCATTCCCAGCATGCGCGGCAAGCTGCGCTCCCGGCTGGTCGACGACGTGCTCGCGGAAGCAGAACGCCTGGCCGCAGCCGGCGTGCAGGAGATCATGGTGATCGCCCAGGATACCAGCGCTTACGGGGTCGATGTGCGTTACCAGTCGGTTGCATACCAGGGTCGAACCCTGGCGACGGATCTTGAGACCCTGTGTCGCGAAATCGGGCAGATCGTGCCCTGGGTGCGGCTGCACTACGTCTATCCTTACCCTCACGTTGATCGCCTGCTGCCGTTGATGGCAGAGGGCCTGGTGCTGCCCTATCTGGACGTACCGCTACAGCACGCGGATCCCGGCGTGCTCAAAGCCATGCGCAGACCTGCGGCGGTGGAAAACACTCTGCGACGGCTTGCCGCCTGGCGCGCCATCTGCCCTGAGATCGTGGTGCGCAGTACCTTCGTTGTCGGATTTCCTGGTGAGACCGACGCCGCTTTCGGAAATCTCCTGGATTTCCTGGAGGAAGCTCAGTTGGACCGCGTGGGCTGCTTTATGTACTCGGATGTAGAAGGTGCAGCTGCCAATCTGCTGCCAGGGCATTTAGAGCCCGCCGAGAAGCTGGACAGGCAGGAGCGACTGATGGAACTGCAGTTTGAGATCAGCCGGGTCAAGCTGGCGGCAAAGCGCGGTCAGCGACTGGAAGTGCTTGTCGATTCCGTTACGGGTGCCCGTGCCGAGGCGCGCAGTCATGGTGACGCCCCTGAAATTGACGGTGTGGTTCATCTTGAAGATGCCAGGGGCCTGCGCCCCGGAGACATCGTAATGGCGGAGATTGCGGACAGCGATATCCACGATCTGTATGGGCGATATCTAGGGCGGCCGATCAATTTTGGATTAGAATAGGCGGCTTCGTCAGGAGGTTGCGTATTCATGTGGTATCTCATTGAGGATTTCTTCGAGCAGAGCCTGGTCATGAAGGCCGTTATCGGCTGGGGATGGCTGTCGATTATCATCATGATTGCCAGCGTGATCACTGGCTGACGGGTCAAATCCCGGTCATGTGGCTCTCAGTACTGAATCAGATACAGCGAGAGGCTTTGCTGGGTCTGGCGCACAATGTCATCGTTTCGGACGGGCTCCTCGATCCCAACGAGGAGGGCATGCTAGATGAGTTCAAGCGTGAGATGGAGCTCGGCTCGACGATCGAAGTCGAGTACCTGGAGCTGTCAGGTATCGAGCGGACGTTCGACAGCCGCCGTTCACGTGTGATCGCCGTGCTCAATCTTCTCCGACTTTCCTACGCAGACGGGGCATTTGAAATAGAAGAAGAATGCCTGCTCAAGGAGATCAGTCGATCGTTCGAACTGTCTGAAGCCGAGTTTCTGCTGCTGGACAATTGGGTGAGACGGTATATTGCCCTGGAGGACGAGGCGCGCGCCCTTATGAGGGGGTGATCTTTGTTGCCGAGGACTCCAGGGTTGTCAGGAGGGCTTCCACCCTCGGTCTATCGGTCTTCAACTCTGCATGCGTTCGGAATTGGATGCCGGATCTGTAGCTCTGATCCTGCGCGCAGCAGTTGTGCACGACGCCTACCAGGTTGTCGAGGCGGAGATCACCGCAGCGCAGCGTGATGTATACGGTCTTCTGCAGCTTCAGCGGCACTTCGGTCAGCACGGCAACCCCGTAGCGGTTGAAATCCACCGCCCGCGCCCGCAACCGGGCCAGCCTTCCCTGGGGGCGCACTTCAACCTCGATCTGGTCTGCCCGAATTCTGGGTAGTTCCCTGCGATCTCGATTGGTGAGCTTGGATGGCATGGGTAAAGGGTACTGCAGAGATTGCTTGCGCAGTGTGACCCCGCTCACAGCGCGACTCGCCCATTGGTCTAGCGTCCGTGCGTTCAGAGCTGTTCGAGCAGAAGTCGCTTGGCTTCGTTAAGCTGTTGCGCCAGGTAATTGGATCCCCCGCGATCCGGGTGGACCTTCTGCATCAAGCGACGGTGAGCGGAAATGATCTCGTCGCGCGAGGGGTGGCTACCCAGACCGAGAATGTCGATGGCCTCCTGGCGCCCCATGGTGCCGCTACGACTTCTGGAGCCAGCACCCTGGCTGGTGTTCCGCGTTGATTGGCGAAAGCGGGCCAACAAGCTGCCGACGAACGGCAGGTAGCGCAGGAGACCTAATGCGCGCCGCAAGAACGGAAAGAGCGCCGCTGCCAATGCGACCAGCCAGTTGAGTCGCCCGGTTGCGGCCAGAACCGCCAGCCCGAGTACCAGTACCGCTGCAGCGACGGTTATCAGACTGCCGTAGTTGCCCGGTTTAGACCTGAGCCAGAGCAGGCGCATCAGAACGAGAAACGCGACGCTGGCGAGAACGGTGGCGAGAATGATCAACATATGGAAGCGCGCGGCCGGCGGCGCATAAAATCCTGCTTGGAACAGACCCTGACAGCCCCTTATGATGCCATGATTGAAAGCGATGAGGGTCTGGATGGACCAGCCAGAAATCGAAAAATGGTTGGAGGAACTGCGAATCGAGCATCGTGACCTCGACGAGGTCATACGCCATCTCATCGAGACCCGGCACAGCGACAGCATGCGCATTCAGCGCCTGAAGAAACGCAAACTTAAACTGAAAGACATGATCACCAAACTCGAAAGCGAGCTGATTCCAGATCTGGACGCCTGATGGGAGCAGATCAGCCCCTGACGGTCGCCATCAGTTCTCGAGCCCTGTTCGATCTGGTCGAAAGCAATTCTGTATACGAACAGGATGGGCTCGAAGCTTACAGGCTCTATCAGATCGCTCACGAGGACGACGTGCTGGAGCCAGGAGAAGCCTTCAATTTTGTAAAAAAATTGTTAAATATTAATAAGTTGCTTGATAAGCATCGAGTTGAAATCATCTTGCTGTCGCGTAATTCGGCCGATACGGGTTTGCGTATTTTCAATTCCATCAAGGCCTACGATCTGGATATCACCCGGGCTGCGTTCTGCGGCGGCGAATCTCCGTATCGATATATCCGGGCGTTCCACTGCAGCCTGTTTCTTTCTACGCATCCCGACGATGTCGCCCACGCGCTGGAGCACGGAATTGCTGCCGCGACACTGCTTGGCGGGAGCGTTAGACCGACAAGCGAAAGTGACGAGTTGCGGCTGGCTTTCGATGGTGATTCGGTACTGTTTTCCGATGAGGCAGAGCAGGTGTTTCAGAAGCAGGGTCTCGACGCGTTCAGCCAGCAGGAGGCCGCCGCCGCCGAGCAGCCGCTGGAAGGCGGTCCGTTCAAAGCTTTTCTCGGGGCGCTTCACTATCTGCAGCAGGAGTTTGAAGGAACGCACTGTCCAATTCGGACAGCTCTGGTAACCGCCCGCAGCGCGCCTGCTCACGAGCGCGTTATTCGGACCCTTCGAGCCTGGGACATCCGCCTGGACGAATCGTTGTTCCTCGGTGGTATGGAAAAGACGGACTTTCTTCGTGCTTTCGGAGCGGATGTGTTTTTCGATGATCAGAGTCAGCATGTCGAACGGGCCAGCGCCCACCTGGCCGCGGGCCATGTGCCGCATGGCATCGTCAATCGAAGCAAATAAGTTATACTTGTCCCTGTTTTTATAACCAGGTTGCGGCGATGAAGCTTCAGCAACTGCGTTACATCTGGGAAGTGGCACACCACGACCTGAACGTGTCGGCAACGGCCCAAAGCCTGTTCACATCGCAGCCCGGAATCAGCAAGCAGATAAGACTGCTCGAAGATGAGTTGGGCGTCGAGATTTTTGCGCGGAGTGGCAAACATCTGACCCACGTGACCGACGTCGGAGAGACCATTATCGAGATGGCTGGGCAGATCCTGCGAGAGGTAGACACCATCAAGCAGGTCGCTCAGGAATATTCCAACGAGAAAGAGGGCAACCTCTCCATCGCTACGACCCACACTCAGGCGCGCTACGCTTTACCGGCAGTAATTAAAGATTTTCGGACCCGTTATCCTGACGTGGTGCTGCACATGAATCAGGGTTCGCCCACCCAGATTGCCGAGCTGGCTGCGGATGGTGAGGTCGATTTCGCCATAGCGACGGAGGGCCTGGAACTGTTTCAGGACCTGGTAATGATGCCGTGCTACCGCTGGAACCGCTGTGTTGTCGTCCCCGCTGGACATCCACTCATAGATAAATGCAGGGCCAGCGGCCAGCTGCGGTTGGAGGACGTGGCCGAGGAACCCATTGTTACCTATGTATTCGGGTTTACCGGCCGTTCCCGTCTGGATACCGCCTTCGGTCGCGCCGGGTTGACGCCCAACGTGGTGCTTACCGCAACGGATACTGATGTCATCAAGACCTATGTTCGAAACGGTTTGGGCATCGGCATTATTGCCAAAATGGCGCTGGATGAGGACAAGGATGCGGATCTGGTTGCGCTGGACGCCAGCCATCTGTTTGAGCCGAGCATCACTCATATCGGATTTCGCCGGGGTACCTTTTTACGCCGCTACATGTATGACTTAATCGAGCGATTCGCCCCGCATCTGACTCGGGATCGCGTGGATGCCGCCATTGCCTGCGCGACCCGAACGGAGCGAGAGGCGCTGTTTGCCGACGAACAGTTGCCCGAGCGCTGATTGCTCGGGTTAGCAGGAGAATCCGGGTAAAATCCTCTCCGGCCTGGAGAGGCTCGATCAAACGAGTGGTCTGAATACATCTGAATCGCAGGGAGGACAGGTGGACGTTCTTTGTTTGGATCTCGAAGGGGTGCTGATTCCGGAAATATGGCAGGCGGTCGCTGATCGAACCGGAATCGAGGCTTTGCGCAAGACCACCCGGGACATCCCGGTCTACGACGATCTGATGCAGTTGCGCCTTGGTGTGCTTGCCGAAAACGATCTGCCGCTCTCGCTGATCGAAGAGGTCATCGACACCTTGGATCCGTTGCCCGGCGCGGTAGATTTTCTAGACTGGGCTCGGCCGCGGTTTCAGCTGGCCATAATTTCTGACACTTTTTATCAGTTCGCTATGCCATTGATGGCCAAGATCGGATTTCCCACGCTGCTCTGTCACAAGCTGCTAGTAGAGGACGACAGGATCGTCGGCTATCGCATTCGCCAGGAGGACCCAAAGCGACAATCCGTTCGCGCTTTCAAGTCGCTGAATTTCCGAGTGTTGGCGGCCGGTGACTCCTACAACGATATTTCCATGTTGGAAGAAGCCGACGCCGGCTTTTTCTATCGCGCGCCCGAGAATGTGCTGGCCGAGTTTCCCCAGTACCCCCGCGCGGACAGCTACGAGGCGCTGCAACAACTGCTGGTCTCCTGATGAGCAGCCGGCCGACATTTGTGGTACCGGATCTATGCGACGCCCACCCCGACCTGGTGCGCGTTGCGGAGCCGATCTTTAACGGCTTTGGCGGCGTTGCGGCGTTTGCAGGCCCCATCCGCACGATCAAGTGCTTCGAGGACAACTCGCTGGTAGCCAAGCGTGTTCGTGAACCGGGCGAAGGGGCGGTGCTGCTGGTGGATGGAGGGGGGTCACTTCGCTGCGCGCTGGTCGGTGACAATCTGGCCAGATTGGCAGTTGAAAACGGCTGGTCTGGTATGGTGATCTACGGTTGCGTGAGGGACGTCGATGAACTCGCCGATCTTCAGGTGGGGATCCAGGCGCTGGCCAGTCATCCTCTGCGCAGCGTCAAACGCGACGAAGGGCTGCGTGACGTCGCGGTGGATTTTGCAGGCCTGCGCTTTGTGCCCGATCAATTTCTTTATGCGGACAACAATGGGATCGTCATTGCACCCGTCGATCTGCTGGCGTTATAGCGCGTAACCGCCACGGGCGCTGCAGAATCAATTAATCAGAGGTTCCTGAAGCCTGCTGAGTCGACCGCAGATTTCGCTGTCATCGGGGGCGCAGCCGGTGTCCAGGTGTTTAGGTCTAAGGTAGAGCTTCGCCTACGCTCGATGATGAAAAATTCAAGGTGCATTCCAGCGGACGTTTCCAGTCGGACTTCGGCAGGTCATTCAAGCTCAGCCGATGATCACCTCACAGACGCAGAAGGCGCAGCTCCGGGTCTGGTGAGCTTCGCTCCCAAAGGTAGTTGAAGCGCTCGGCGAGGCGATTGGCCTGTACCGGGTCGCGATGATTGGCATGGGCTGCGTATGTCCTGTAGTCGGGCATCAGCCAGTAGCCCTGCGTATCCCAGGTAACGAAGGTTGCGTCTGATTCCGCCAGCTCGTCCGGCACCCGCCGTATTTCGATCTTGCTGTCGAGCCTTCGTGCGAGTTCCAGCAGGCGGTGACCTCGGCTGGTGATCGGGCTGCTGTCCACGATCAGCAATTGCAGTACGACGGGGGGCCCGCTGCGGGCGAATGAGGACAAGGCATCGATGACTTCGGGATTGTCGAACAGCGCGTGATCGAGTACCTGGCTGTAGATGTAAAGGTTGCGGCGGGGATGGCTCAGGGCCTGAAGTATGCCATCTGCACAGTCTCCGATGCCTCGGTAGGTGAGCAGTTCCGAGATGGATTCAGCGGTGTCTACCGGTGTTTCCTCACGCAGGACGGGGCGCGCGACCTTGCCCGGAGGCTCGAAAGGTATGGGTAGCTCAAGTTCCATGTTCTGGTGGGGTATGTCTGCTTCCATGAACGTTTCTCCTACCGGCAGAAAGCCGCCTTTGCGATAGAAGGGTTCAGCGTGGGTCTGAGCGTGCAGGTGCACCTTACGAAGGCTCATCTGCTTGGCCTGTTCCACGACGGCTTCCAGGAGGCGCGCGCCGATGCCGGTGCCACGGAATTCGGCCAGTACCGCCATCCGCCCGATCTGACCGGAGGAAAGCAGGCGGGCACATCCGATAGCCTGCCCGGCCTCGTTGACCGCCAGAAAATGGTGTGCCGTTTCATCTTCTCCATCCCATTCCAGGTCCTGGGGGACCTGCTGCTCCTGGACGAAGACGATTTCTCTTACCTTTCGCAGCTGGGCGGCGTGGCTGGACCAGGGCACCGGGACAACGTGAATCTCCATGCTGCTGGCTCAGTCTGGTTTCCGGGCGAGGCGCGGCGCCAGGCCAATGTAGTCGGCGGGGGTCAGCGCTTCCAGATCGGCTTTCACCGTCGTTGGCAGATCCAGCTGCTGCAGGATCTCGCGGTACAGGGCGGCATCTAGTTGCCGTCCCCGGGTCGCCTTCTTCAGCTGTTCATAGGGTTCCGGCAGCCCGTAGCGGCGCATAACTGTCTGCACCGCCTCCGACAGCACCTCCCAGCTGCGGGTAAGATCCTCGGCAATGGCCGCGGCGTTGACCTCCAGTCGACCCAGACCTTTGAGCGTCGCCTGATAGGCGATGAGGCTGTGGCCCAGCGCAGAGCCAAGATTGCGCAGCACTGTGGAATCCGATAGATCACGTTGCCAGCGCGACACCTGAAGCTTCGTGGCCATGTGCTCGAACAACGCGTTGGCTATGCCGACGTTGCCTTCCGAGTTTTCGAAATCGATCGGATTTACTTTATGAGGCATGGTACTCGAGCCTGTTTCGCCCTCTACCTTGCGCTGCTTGAAGTACTCTATCGAGACATAACTCCACAGATCCCTGTCGAGATCCAGCAGCACCTGATTAAATCGTATCAGGGCGTGAAAAAGCTCCGCCAGGTAGTCGTGGGGTTCAATCTGGGTGGTATGCGCATTTGGTAGCAGCCCCAGATCTCGAACGAAGGCTTCGCTTACTGCCGGCCAATCAACGTCGGGATACGCGACGGCATGGGCGTTGAAGTTGCCAACAGCGCCGTTCATCTTGCCGAGAATTTCATTGTTCGCTACTGCTCGCTGCTGGCGCCGCAGACGTGCGCTGACGTTGCGGAGCTCCTTGCCCAGGGTCGTGGGAGACGCGGTCTGCCCGTGGGTTCGTGAGAGCATTGGCAGGTCGGCGTTGGCCGTAGCCATGGCTTCGATGGCGCTGATCAGAGTGTCCATGACGGGCATCAGCACGCGATCCCTGGCTTCTCTGGTCATGAGCGCGTACGCGAGGTTGTTGATGTCTTCTGAGGTGCAAGCGAAGTGGACGAACTCTACGTTTTGCGAGAGGCCTTTGATGCTGACCAGCCGTTCTTTGACAAAGTACTCTACTGCCTTTACGTCGTGGTTGGTGCCCCGCTCTATATCTTTGATCCGTTCGGCGTCGGCGATCGTGAACGCCGACTCTATGCTCGCAAGCGCATTTGCTTGCTCGGAATTAAGCGGCGCGATCTCGCGGATGCCCGGTTGCCGGGCCAGATGGGCAAACCATCGACATTCTACAAGCACCCGGTAGCGCATGAGCCCGTACTCGCTGACGATCGGTGACAGGTCGCGGACCTTGTCGCGGTAACGGCCGTCGAGCGCGCTGACCGCAAGTAGGGGGTGTATCTTCATGTCCGGCATCATTCCGCTCGGGCTGGCTGAGCAATGGGTTGCAAGGCTAACAGCAGTGGTTGGCGACGCAAGACGAGAAGCCAGCGCCGCCCCCCGAGTTGATGCCACAGCCATGCCATGCGAACGCCTGCCAGCAGCAAGGCGCGGATGGTATCCGCCGATTCCTCTCTTTGCAGAATCTGCGGGTTACCCGTCACCTGAATGCGCTTACCCAGGGTGCTGATGGTCTGCTGATAGATTTTCGCCAGATCCGAAGAGTCGGCGGGCGCCCGGTTCAGCTCGTCCAGCAGCCGCCCGAGCTTCGCTACGATTTGTGGAACCCCGCGGAGAAGCTTGGCCAGGTCCACCAGCTGCAGCGCGTAGCGGAGGATTTCCGGCGCCGAGGCCTTGCCCGACAACGCTTCAATTGCTACCTGGGCACCCAGCTGATAGTCGCCGGGTTCTGGAAAAACTTCGGCCAGTTCCGATGCGTGATGGGTGGGAACGGTCGCAAGCAAGGTTTGCTGCTGCGCTTGGTCCACGGCGTCACCGCTTGCTATTCGGTGCACGAGCGTTGCGGCCTGGAAGACGCCTGCCAGCGACAACGCCGCGTAGTCGATGGGGGCGGCTGGCCCTCTCATACCGATCTTGTTATCCGCATCAGCCATCAGCCTGCTGCCTCAATGAGCGCCCCACCGAGGCAGATCTCGTCATGGTAGAAACACACGTACTGACCGGGAGTTACCGCCCTCTGGGGCGCGTCGAAGGCCACCAGCAGCTTCCCATCGGCGCGGGGGCTGACCGTGCAGGGCTGATCCTGCTGCCGGTACCGAATTCTGGCCGCGCAGCGCAAAGGCAGTTCGTCCGGTGGCAGAAGCCAGTTCAATTCCCCGGCAGCCAGCCAGTTGGACTGGAGGTCCGAAAGATTCTGAGTGATCACCAGGGTGTTCTCCGTCAGTCGTTTTTCAGCCACGTACCAGGGGGATTCAGCATAGCCCCGCACGCCGCCGATGCCGAGTCCCTGGCGCTGCCCCAGGGTGTAATAGGCAAGCCCTACGTGTTCGCCGAGCCTGCGGCCCTCGGTATCAATTATGGGCCCAGGGGTGGCGCTCAGATAGCGCTGAAGGAATTCACGGAATCGTCGCTCGCCGATGAAGCAGATACCGGTACTGTCTTTCTTCCGATGGTTGTGAAGTCCTTCGGCTTCGGCCAGC
>JAHEEG010000191.1:1139-6382 GCA_024640825.1 Gammaproteobacteria bacterium | reverse complement strand
CGTGCTTCCCGGCGCTTTTCGACATCAGCGACAGAACCCGCGTAATGGTTGCATTCAGGGAGCCGTCCTCGACATGGCGGGTGCTCGGATTGCCCTTGCCAAGCCAGGCCGCACGACCATCTCCGACGAGCTTAGCGTGTATCCGTCCCACATCTCGCGAGAACCTGGCTGGTGCGAGAACCATCGCCAGGCGATGAGTCAATGGCTTCCAGCGATAGCTGGCGCGATTCAGCCACCAGGGGCGATCGGTGGCCGGTGATACCGATGCGAGGTAGGTCGGCTTTCCCGTGGCCAGCGCCTCGGTGATCATTGAGACGCTTTCTTCGGTGACGACGATGTGGTCGGCCAGCGCAAGCAACGCCCAGTAAGGGTTTTCAGGGGCGTCTCTAGTCCAGTGGTATCTGAAGCTCGGCACGTCGATTGCCGCCTCAAGGCGTCGGAAAAAATCGTCTGGCGTGCGCGGGCTGGTGGTTAGCAGCAGGCTCCCATTCAGCGACCCCACAAAGGTGTTGAGCTGCCGTGCCAGCCGGTCGGCGGCGGCGGCGGTGAACACGAATGGGCCACTGTCGCCGCCCAGCAGCATTGCGACTCTCGGCGTCGGCAGATGCTCCAGCCGCGCCGCCCAGTGCCCTGCGGCTTGGGACAGCCTGGTCGGGTCCGGCTGCTCGAGCGGTAGCGGGTTGATCAGCACGTTTGCAGACGGTTGGAGCGCGTACTGCGGGGTGGAAACGACCAGGTCGAAACGCTCGGGCTGGGACCAGGGTCGACCGACGTGTACCAGGCGCGTTCGGTTTCCAGATCGGTTTTTGATCCAGCGAGCCACAAGCTCGTTGCGGCGACCGGCGGTCAGCACGAGATCGGGCCAGGGCGGCTGCAGGCCCGTTCGACTGCGTCTATCCAGCCCTGCGAGTGTGGGGCGGGATGCTATGTGCAACAGCAGTTCGTAGCGCCGAAAGGCCAGGGGCTTTTCCTCGATCGTCCAGTCGCTGATTTGATCTAGCGCGCCTGCGAGAGTGCGCAGCTGGGCATTGTCGCCAGCCTTGGGCCCGGCGAGAATCCAGATGAGTGGCGAATCGTTGTCTGAGGCTCTCACGGTTGTTTCGCTCTCGAAACTGTTGGCGCTGCTCGAATCATGGGCGTGCTATCCAGGTTATAATCGCGTTGTCGCTTGTGCCGTCGAGCTTGAAATCGCAGTGCATCGGCGGAATGCCAACCAGATCTATTTTCTAAGCCTATGAATCTCAGACACAACCTGCATCTCCTCGCGCAGTATTGCCAGTCTGTTCCTCTCAGGCTGATCTGGCTTGTTGCCGCACGCCTCCCCAGTCGCCGGGCGTCCAGCTTTGGCGCGGCGCTGCTTGGTGCCCTTGGACCGTTGTCGCGCAAGCATCGCCACGTGCGACGGAATCTGTCCTTTGTGCTGCCGGATGCGCCGGACGAGGAGATCGAGCGGGTGGCCCGGCAGGTTTGGCGGAACTTCGGCTCGGTGCTGGCGGAGTATCCGCATCTGCGCAGCATTACCGCCGAACGCTGCGACATTCGCGTGCCCGCGGAAGTTCAGGAACTTTTTGACCAGGGCCGTCCGGCACTTTTCGTCTCGGGACACGTTGGCAACTGGGAGATCGTGCCGTCCTTCCTTGCCACGAAGTGTCGGGGACTGCTTGTGGTCTACAGCCCGGATGCCAACCCCTTCGTCGAAGCATCGCTGCAGCGTCGGCGCCAGTATCCGGGCGTCACCTTCGTGGACAAAGATGACGCGCTTCGACAGATGCTCACCGCGGCGCAGGATGGCGCGTCGCTCGGGCTGCTGCCGGACCTGCGGGTCGATTCCGGGACTATGTTGCCTCTGTTCGGTGTCGAAGCCCCGACCACCATCAGCCCGGCGCGTATTGCCCAGCGGGTAGAGTATCCGTTGGTGCCCCTGCATGTAGAGCGCCTGGCCGACGGGCGCTTCACGGTCGAGTTCCACGCGCCGCTGCTGGCGCGGCCCGGGCTGCGGGGCAAAGAGGCCGCGGTCGACGTTACGCGTCAATTCTACACGCTGCTGGAGACCTGGATCGGCGAACGACCGGGTCAGTGGCTCTGTACCAAGCGTCGCTGGCCAAAACATGCGGTGCCCCGCACTCACCGCTGAGCTTCGAGGCTCGGTTGGTGTTTGACTTGGTGCCGGCCTTCGGCCCGCCATAAAGAACGCCAATTTTCTTTTCCTTATTGCTTACGTTTTCCTACTTCCCCTAAGGCACCAATTACCGGCAATATCGGGCTGTGCAGATCGGTAACGTGAATAAAAACAAAAACTAATCCAGGTCATGCAACCACAAAATTGAATTGAGCGGGCAAGCTCATTCGAAATAAAGAAAAAGCTGCGGAAAAGATGTCCGCGGTACGGTTAGAGAGCCTGGGTTAACAGGCCGAAGGAATCAGGCAGCCAAGGACACGCTGCAATCACAGCTAGGCGCCACGCGGAATGGACCCGACGGCGCCGGATGTTCCAGGGAGGTGAACATGGGGGTTTTTCCTACAGACGTCGTTTCATTCATTGAACGTCACTTCGACAGTCGAGATATACCGGCTGTCTACATACTGCTAGAGAGCGAGATTATCCAAACGCCGCGGGTGATGCGGTCTGTGCTCTTTCTTTCCGACGGCAGCCTCAGCATGCTCGAGCACTACATGGAGGTCTGCCGGCTTGATGTTCGTGAGGTAATCACCCGTGCCGAGTACGTGCTCGGTGTGTCGCAAGAGCCCATGCTGCTTCGATCCATGACGGAGCCTTTCCAGGAAGAACATTTCAGTGCGCCCGTCCTCGAAACCGGCCGGGTTGGTTCCATGACCGCTATGAAGCCCTCGGCCGTTGGTGGAGCGCCTGCGGCTGGTAGAGCGCCTGCGGCTGGTAGAGCGCCTGCGGCTGGTAGAGCGCCTGCGGCTGGCAGAGAGTCGACGGCGCAGTCCAAGGCAGGGCCCAATCGGGTCGCCGCTCGCCCCGGGCCGCATCACCAGAATCTCATCAATTGCAGCTTCAAGCTGGGCGAGGCAACCTATCTTATTGCAAGTTCGCAGCCGCGCCCGCTACAGGTTAATTGCCATCGCAAACAGTCCAACGTCATTGGCCTGGTGACCTTGCCGCTGGTATTCGTCCTGGAGCAGTTGGCGGAAGCCGTGGAGATGGACGTGCCGATTTAGCCGGCTGACTAATCAGGTCGGGAATCTGTCGACTAAGCGCGGTTGCGGGCCTGGCCGCTTCCCATCAGGCAGCTCAGTACTTCCTCGCGCCGCATTTTTCGGATTTCCGGTTTGGGGCCCAGGGACTTGACGTTCAGCCAGTCTTCGGCGCTGTCGTTTTCGTGCATCACCAGATACGAGATGCCCTGGTTCTGGATAATGCGGCCTTTCAGATGCGTATTCACTCAGTATCCCCCGGAGAAAGCTTGATTGCAGATCATGCGTCATCTGCCATAGAGGATGTGTGAAGTCTTTGCCCCCAGATGTAAGTCAAATTCAGGCGCTTCGCAGTGAACGGTCGCGGCCGCAGACTTGGCCGCCCTGTTTTTTGGTAGTCTCTGCAGCATGGCTATTCGTCATCTCAGCGTGCTCGACCAGTCACCGATTCCCAGCGGTTCGGATGCGCGGCAGGCCCTCCAGGATAGCGTAGCCCTGGCCCGCATCACGGAGAAGTTGGGCTACCACCGTTACTGGGTTGCCGAACACCACGGTTCGGCAAGCTTTGCCGGGTGCTCCCCGGAGATTCTGATTGGCCACATCGCCGACGCCACCAGCCGCATCAGGGTGGGCTCCGCCGGGGTCATGCTGATGCACTACAGCCCGTTGAAGGTGGCGGAGAACTTCAAGCTGCTGGCGGCGCTGCATCCGGGCCGAATCGATCTCGGGATCGGTCGCGCGCCGGGCAGCGACCGCGTCACTGCTGCTGCGCTGGCCTATGGGTCTCCGGTAGGCATTGAGTATTTCCCTGCTAAGACGGCGGATCTGAAGGCGTTTCTCTGCGGGGACAAACCTCTGACCGACGGCCTGGAAAAGGTGATAGCGACCCCTCTGGTCGAAGAACCTCCGCAGCTTTGGATGCTTGGCTCCTCGGAAGATGGCGCGCGGCTGGCCGCGCATTTCGGATTGCCGTTCGCCTTTGCGCATTTCATCAACCCTGACCACATGGGGCGTGCGTGCGATGTCTATCGGAGGAAATTCCGTCCCAGCGAGCGGGTTCCAGAGCCGGTGATCTGTCTTGCCGTGTTCGCGCTGTGTGCCGATACGCGGCAGGAGGCCGAGCGGCTCGGCAGATGCCGAGATCTCTGGGGTGTGCGCGTACATCGGGGCGAGTTCGCGCCGTTTCCGTCCATCGAAGAGGCGGAGGCTTATGAGTTTACTGCTGAAGAGTCTGCGCACATCGCCAACAGGCATGGGAAGCAGATTCTCGGTACCCAAGACGGCGTGGCTCAGCAGCTCGCAGATCTCGCCGAACGCGCCGGCGCAGAGGAGCTGGCGATTGTTTCCATCACGCATGACTTCCAGTCGCGGGCTCGCTGTTACGAACTGCTTGCTGCTATCGATTGGGAAATGAGAGTCGGGTCTTAGCTACTGGTGGTCACATCGTCACAGATCAACGAAATACTGTGAGGGCACTTGAAATGGTTTGGGGGCCCTGATGGTCGCGCGTCGCCGGCGTGGGAATATCGCCAGTTAGGGTATACGGCTGCTGGGTCACGTGGGCTTTTTCTGAAGGGCCGCGAGCAGTGTGACCATCATCTTTACGAGGCTGTCGCCGTTCCGCTGGATGTTGTCTGGTGCTTGCTTCGAAGAACGCCCTGGGCCCCAACCCGCATTTTTTATGGCGGTGGATGCAGTCTGGAGCTAAACCGTCTCCGTATCCCGTTCCCTGATCTGTAGGGAAATAAAAGGGAATCTGCCCAGTTTCGATCGAACCCAGGGCAGCCTTCGTCTCCGCACACCGCATCGCGCCGGCATCCAAACCCCAAATTCCCTACTCCCGTTAGCAGGGAATTCTTGTCCGCGAACAGGTATGCGACCCATGCGTACAACCTCCATTTCGGCCTGTCAATCGTTGGCGCCGCGCTCTACACCGTGTGCGTACTCGAGTCATCTGAACGCGAAAAAAATTCCCGAAGCCGCTTCCCAACTCGAAGTGGAGGTTCTAAAACGGGGTTCGATGATCGGCCAAGCGCCGATGCAGAGAGTGGGCGCCTTGCCCGAGCGCGGAGAGACAGCCACGC
>JAHEEG010000191.1:0-1129 GCA_024640825.1 Gammaproteobacteria bacterium | reverse complement strand
GAGACGACGATGCAGATAGAGGTCGTAGAGAGCGTGAGCGTGTGTAGAGAGATTCGCGAGGCGACTTCGTAAGCGGCTAGCCACCAGCATCCGCCAACGAGGGGGCCTCCTTAGCATCATTAAGGAGCCCAAAATGGCGGACAAAGTCCATCTAGCGGTCGAATACCGACCACCCCATGAACTCAAGGTCGACGGACGGAACCCCCGTCGCCACGATCAGAAACAGATCGAGCAGATCGCCGGCAGCATGCGCCGGTTCGGCTTCCTGATGCCCGCGCTGGTCGATCAGGATGACTACATCATCGTCGGCCAGGCCCGTCTGGCTGCAGCGATTCACCTGGCCCTCAAAGAGATACCGGTGATTCCCATCGATCACCTCACAGAAGATGAGATCCGCGCCTACCGCCTTGCCGACAACAAGCTAGCGGAGAACGCCCAGTGGGACGAGGAGCTGCTGCGCATCGAGATCGCCCATCTGATCGACGTGAACTTCGATATAACGATCACCGGTTTTGCGACGCCCGATGTCGACGCTTTGCTGATCGAGCCGATCGGAGAGGCCGCCACAGAACGCCCCTGCCCCGCGCCACCCTCACCGGAAGAAACCGTCACGCGATTGCTCGATCGCTGGCACCTTGGAGACGGACGTCTGATGTGCGGCGACTGCCAGGATCGCAACGCCATCGCGGCGCTGTTAGGCAAGATCCGGCTGGCACTGGTCTTCACCGACCCGCCCTACAACGTGGCCATCTGCGGCCACGCCCGGGGCGCCAGCTCGGGCCATCGCGAGTTTCCGATGGCCTCAGGCGATTGGACGTCAGAGCAGTTCCAGGCCTTGCTGTATCAAGCCCTGTCCATCGCTGCGCGGGTCACGCGCGATGGCGGTTTGCACTTTGTCTTTATGGACTGGCGCCACCTACAGGACCTCCTGGCCGTCGCCGGCCAGATCTATTCCGAGCAGCTCAACCTGATCGTCTGGAACAAGACGAATGCGGGCATGGGCAGTCTCTACCGCTCACAGCACGAGCTCATCGGGGTCTTCAAATGCGGCAAAGGCAAGCATGTCAACAACGTTGAGCTCGGCAAGCACGGCCGCCATCGCACCAACGTCTGGACTTACCCCGGCGTG
>JAHEEG010000190.1 GCA_024640825.1 Gammaproteobacteria bacterium | reverse complement strand
CAGGGGCTTGTCCTCCGGCAAAGGGCGTATGGGCTCCAGCGCTTTGAGGGGGCGCGCTTCCACCACAGTGGGTGCTGGCAATTCGGCCGTGGTCGGGACCGATGGTTGCAGAGGCGCTGAGGGCCCGTCAGTCGCTGACGGCTCTACTTCCGCTGACGGCTCTATCTCCGCTGAGGGCTCTATCTCCGCTGAAGGCTCTACGTTGCGGACGAGGGCGAGGATGGCGATGAGGCAGAAGGCGATGATGGCCATGAAGCGCATGACGTCGGTCTGCAGGCTTTCACTGTCAGCTGAGGAGTAACCGGGGCGATGCATGACTCAGCGCGCCTCAACGCTGGCGAACGCAGGATGTTCCGGCGGCTGTCTGATGGCATCTACCGAATCGTTCACCTTCAGCCTGGCCTCGACGCGTTCAACCGCGGTCAGCAGCAGGCGCAGGTCCTGGTGTTCGGCGGCCTGGTAGCTGGCGTGAAGCTTCGCGCCGACGAACAGCGTCTTGCCCAGGCGCATAAGATAGCCCCCGATACCGCCCACGATGGTTGTCGTCAGCGCCAGCAGAATGCCGCCATCCACCAGCTTTTGCAGTACGGATCCGGCTGTATCTGTAAATGTTCCGTCGGGATCGCCCAATGCGGCCTGCAGCGCCGCACGCATGCCAATGGCGGTCCAGATGACGCCGACGCCGATAAACAGGTGAATCCACACATCGGACAGCTGGTCCAATTCGACAACGGCACTCATATCCGGGGCATCCCTATCGGGATCGGTGGCGAGCCGGTGCCTGAGCTGCCGAAGATGGTGCAGGTAGAGGGCAAATATGAGCGCGAACAGCCAGGCAGCGTGACCCAGGTTCACCGCCAGCCAGAAGCCCAGAGCCTCTGCCGCGGGCGTTGTGCCACTGAGCGGTTCCGGGGCCAACAGCCGCAGCCCCAGGAGCGCGATCAAAGCGCCCGCGCAGAGGCCCCAGACGAACTGCCGGTTTCTGACCATCATCGTCCGCCGGCGTCACAGGCCCGACAGGTGGCTTCGAGAACCAGCTCAGTTTCCTTCAGCAGGTTGTCAGCGCGATAGAAGCTCTGGGGGTCTGCGCTGGCCCGCAGCAGGCCCATTTCCTTGTCGTGCAGCTCCGCACGCATGTCGGACATCACCTGATCTCTGACCGGGCACGTCTGGGAGCAGGTGTTGTAATCGCCCTGCAGTGAGACGAACTTGACGTTGAAATAGCGGTTGTACAGCGACTGCGCCTGGCGCTGGCTGATGATCCCGCGGTCCTGAGCTCCCATCAGGAAATCGCTGAACAGCATGGGATTAGCGGGGTCGGGGTTGTTCTCTGCGGTGCTCAGCAGGCTCTGGAAGTAACTGTCGAAATGATAGGTGCAACCGTCGGCGAGCCGCGATTCCGCGCCGCGTATCGCGCTTTCCAGATTGCCGGTCAGCGGGGCAGCGCAGTAGCTGGTGTTTTCCGTCGTGGTGCAGGCTGACAGCGCGAGAGCGATGGTCAGGGCGGCGGCAAATGAACGGATCATGATTCTCTCCTGAATGGCTGACCGGTCGGGGCCGGCTCTTCGTCTATGGTTGATTCGCTGTTGATCTGCATTGTCGGATTTACATTGCGAGGGGGCTGACAAACGGCGTTTCGCCTATCACGTAGGGCGGCGACGCTATGGGTGCCCCTCCCGCTGATTCGCCAAACAGAATCTCTTTGACGCCGCCTACGACGGCGGCCATTTCCGGCGTTATCATGCCGAACGACTGGTTGAGCTGCTCCATGAGCGACGCCCGAGCGATCTCCTGCTGGGTGGCCGCGATTAGCGCTGACGCTTCTTCCATGTCCAGATAGATGTCGGCTGCGACTACGGCCAGGGACTGTCCGGGCCCGTCTCGATGGGTGGCGACGAGCTCGTAGTATTGTTTGAAGCGATCCGATAGACGCACCCCGGAGCGGCCACGCAGCGCCGGTTTGTCTTGTTTGACCGCGGGGGTCGCTTCTCCCAGCAGCGCGTTCTGCAGTGACGTCGGGGTGGTTCTCTGCCCCAGCTCCTCACGCAGTCGTTTTTCCAGGCTCGCGCGGGTGCTGTTCACCGCGTGCTCCATCTCCGGTAGCCGGTCGCTCATGGCATTGAGCATTTCGAGGTAGGTGGCACCCAGCTGCTTGGCGATACGATCGCACCCCTGGTCCCCGTCGGCGCCCTGGCACAGGCTCTCGGTGTACAGCTGCTGTTGCAGGTCGAGACGGTGAATGACCTCCTGGAGGTTGTTTTCCATGTCTGCTGCCACCTGGCCGGTCTCGCGGATATCCTCGAGAACCGTAGTTGGAAACAGCCGGACGACCGGACCGGAGCTGTTCGGAGCGGCGAAGCTCGTGGTTGTCAGCGCTATGAGAGGGAGTGCGATTAGCAGGCGCTGAAGCGAATCGAGCGAGGGTCGAAGTTGCATGAGAGTTCTCCGGTTTTGATCTGAAAGCTAGCGCCCGGCAACTGAACCAGGGCTGAATGGTCTGCCTGAGGCGCAACGACAGCGTGCCTGAAATCTGATTTTCCCGACCATCACACCGGCTCCACGTCGACGCGAATGCGAATGCGGTCACCGGGATGTTCGCTGACCCGCTTGGTGAATTCCTGACCGTGATACAGGTAGGTCACGTCGTAGCCATCAAGAACCGTGCGCTCGCGTGTTTCCGTGGTGGTGGTGCAGCGGCGTACCGGGGCAGGAGGTCGGTAGTCGTAGGCGGGCCGGACAGGATGTCGCGCCGCGCGACTGGCGACGGACGCGCCTAAAGCTGTGCCTGCGATGGTGAGGGCCTTCCTGCCATTGCCGCCGCCGAACTGGTTGCCGATCAGGCCGCCTATTATCCCGCCGAGAAGCGTTGCGCCGGGATGGCCGTGATCTTGTCGGTAGTGGGGGCGGTCGTAGTCGTAGCGAGCGTCGCCGTAGTGGTTGCGCCCGGTGGAAGCGGGCAGGTCGTAGCAGTGTTCCACGGGCTCGCTGATGGTCAGGCGGCTGTAGCTGGGTTCTACCGCGAGCACGTCGGCATAAGTGTAGTAGGTGCTCTGCGCAGATTCGGCGTGGGCCGTCTGCGCAAGAACGCTCAAGCTGAGCAGGCCTGCCGTGGCCAGCGTTCGAATCCTGTTCTTGTTGACCGTGTGCATGGGACCTCCCGATGCCCGTTCTTGTTGATTCGCACGGACAGGGTAGGAGCAGTCGGCTTAACGGAAACTGAATGGGTCGAACTCGGGACAGATCGAGGCGGCCCCGGTGATTTGTGCGCGCGAGTGCCAGGCGAGAGAAGAGACCGGTGGCGGATTCGGGGGTATGATTTCACATTTTCCGGTGCTTCAGGCAGGATGCCGCAGTGCCGTTAGAGCGCCAGTGAAGCTGCCGTACAGTTCTCGTCCCCGAATGCGACTAGAGATGGGCTCGGCAGGTTGGCGCCAGAAGAGGATACTCGGTGACCACATTCATTAATCATCTCGGTACTTACGTGCCGGATGCCAGAGTCGACAACGCCCGATTCAGCGAGCTCACCGGTCAGGATGCTGACTGGTTCGTCGCCAGGACCGGCATTCACTCTCGATCCCGTGCGTCTGAAGAGGAGACCACCACCTCCATGGGGCTGACGGCGGTCCGCGACCTGCTCGCGCGGGGCGGCGAGGATGCGCTGGAAGGCGTTGATCTGATAATCGGCGCCAGCTACACGCCGGACGATACTCTGTCTACCATGCCGGCCGTGGTGCAGAGAACCTTCGGCATCGAGGATGCTCGGGTCTACTTTCTGTCCACTGCTTGTTCGTCGTTCATCAGCGGTCTGGAGCTGGCGAAGCTTATGCTGGGCGCCGGCGAGGCCAGCCGGGCGCTCATTGTGGTGTCTGAGCACAACAGTTTTTACAGCGACGACGCAGATCGAATGTCTGGCCATCTTTGGGGAGACGGGGCGGCCGCCGTGGTGGTTTCCGGCGACCCGGAGCATGCGCTGTTCTCCGTGGACTATGTCCGCTCTCGCGGCGTAGCCTGCGCAGGCAAGGGCCCCGAGGCCATCGCGCTGCGCCCTTCCGAAGGTGCCAGCGGGCTGGTGATGGCGGAAGGCCGGGACGTCTTTGCGCAAGCCTGCATTTATCTTGTGGAAGAGGTAAATCACGGGCTGGCGCAACTCGGGTTGCAGGTTCAGGACATAGACTGGCTGGTGCCGCATCAGGCTAACCTGCGGATCCTGCGCCGGGTCGCCCAGACGCTGGGGCTCCCGGAGGAGCGCTGCGTGGTCACGGTGAACGAGCTCGGTAATACCGGCTGCGCCAGCATCCCCATCTCCATCGACCGGGTGCTCGGTGACATCAAAGATGGTGATTGCATTGCCGCTACCGCTTTCGGCGGAGGCTATTCCTGCGGCGTCGCCATGCTCACCCGCATGGCATCGCAGGGCTGAACCAACGGACTACTGAAGGAGACTCCATTGACCAACGAAGCCTGGATCATCGACACGGCCCGAACCCCACGCGGCATCGGCAAGCAGGGCCGGGGCGCGCTGGCCCATCTGCATCCGCAGCGTCTGGCGGCCACCGTGCTCAAGGCCCTGGAAGAACGGAACGGCATCAACACCGCTGAGGTGGATGACGTCATTTGGGGCTGCAGTTCCCAGCAGGGTAAGCAGGGCGCCTGCATCGGTCGCATGTCGCTGCTCGATGCCGGGTGGGATACCAGGGCCAGTGCTGTCACGCTGGACCGATTTTGCGGTTCCGGGATCACCGCCGTGAATCTGGGCGCGGCCAGCATCATGTCAGGTATGGAAGACCTGGTGGTCGCTGGCGGCGTCGAGATGATGTCCTATACGGCAACGCTGCCACCCAACATGCTGGACGCCGGCAACCTGCACCTGCGGGATCTGCACCCGCAGCCGCATCAGGGCATTTGCGCCGATGTGATCGCCACGCTGGAAGGCATCAGCCGGGAAGACGTGGACGCGCTGGCACTGGAGAGCCAGCGCCGCGCCGCACATGCCATCCGGTCCGGCTATTTCGCCGGCAGCCTGGTGCCGGTCTACAACGACGACGGCAGCCTGGCGCTGGATCACGAGGAGTTTCCGCGGCCGCAGACCACGCTGGAAGGGCTCTCCCAACTGCCGGCCGTTTTTGAGAACTTCATGCCCATGCCCATTGACGAGTCCGGTGAGACCTTTGATCAACTGGTGCGTCGCAGCTATCCGGACATTCAGATCAATCACATACATCATGCGGGCAACTCCAGCGGCGTTGTTGACGGGTCTGCCGGCCTGCTGCTGGCCTCTCCGGAGTACGCCCGGTCTCAGGGGTGGAAGCCGCGCGCGCGCATTCGAGCCATGGCGAACGTTGCTGGAAGTCCTGAGCTGATGCTCAACGAGCCTGTGCCGGCGGCGCGCAAGGTGCTCAAGAAGGCTGGCATGAATCTGAAAGACATTGATCTGTTCGAGATCAACGAAGCTTTCGCCGTGGTAGCCTACAAGTTCATGCGAGACTTGGAACTCGACCCTGAGATCTGCAACGTCAACGGTGGGGCTATCGCGCTCGGACATCCCATCGCCGCTACCGGATCCGTTCTCATCGGCACGGTGCTCGACGAGCTGGAGCGTCGCGATCTGACCACGGGTCTGGTCACCATGTGCGCGGCTGGAGGCATGGCCCCAGCCGTGATCATCGAGCGGATCTGAGCGTCGGATCAGGGGGTCGACACCTTGTCCGGCTGTTTCGTTTTACCGCGCGTCGGCCGCCCTCAATCGCGCGTGCAGCCGACGGATCCACGAGCGCATTAGGGGGATACCTCGACCGTCGCCTAGATCTACCTGATCAATGGTCGCCAGCGACTGCAGCACGTTGTGCAGGGCCAGCCGATAGTCCCGCTGCAGATCGGTCAGTGCGTAGTCGGTTACCCCCGACGCGCACAGGGCTTCATGGTAGGCGACAAGCAGCAGGTCGATGTCCCGGGCGTCGGCGTGCTCGTCTAGGGCTCCCGACAGGAAGTAGGCGACGTCATAGGCAGCGGGGCCGCGCCTGACCAGTTGCCAGTCGAAGACGATGACCCCATCATTGTCGAAGAATAAGTTGTCGAGTCGCAGATCGCAGTGCAGCAGAGTGGTCGGCGCTTCGCAAAGCGTGCGCATCATCTCGACCCCGTGCTCCTCCACCTTCCGCATGTAGGTTTCCAGCCCTTCATTCATCTCCGTTTGAAACATGCGGGTGAACGCAGGGGTAGATTTCCGGAACATGCTGTGACGCATGCGCGTGTCGATGTTCAATGGCAGCAGCCAGAACTGGTTGGTCAGCTCCGGTTCCGCCCAGAAAGCGGCATGGGCACGGGCGATGGCATTGAGCGCTTCAATGCAGCGGGAGACCTCGGCGCCGGCTACCTGGTCGCCTGAGTCAGC
>JAHEEG010000004.1 GCA_024640825.1 Gammaproteobacteria bacterium | reverse complement strand
GAGGTGTACCTTATGGAATAGGGTCTCTGTGTTCGTTAAATATAGTAGCCAGATGACTGATTCGTAATCAGTAGGTCCGCGGTTCGATTCCGCGTTCCGGCACCATCTCAGAAGCCCTGAATTTCGAGGCTTCTCCGTTTCTGATTCGTCGCTGACTCCGCCCGCGCAGCGGATGAGAACGCTTAATTCCGTTAACAGCGTGGGGCTGGCGGCGCGGATTCGCTTCTTATCTAATCATCAGCGCGATTGGGCGGCCTCCTCTTCGGTGTCAGGAGAACGTATTTCTACTCGACGGTGAACTAGCGCTGGTGCCGGCGTGTTCAGCAGCCCCACGATTGTCCCAGTGTCTCGACGTATGCCCAGAAAAACGTAGTGATAGCGGGTTGCGAAGGGGAAGAAGGCGTAGTCTTCCAGGGTGCCGCCGTGAAAGGCCAGCCATCCGGGCAGCTGCTGGGATTCCTGGTCCTGAATCAGGAGTTCCTCGCTGGCATAGGCCTCCGCATCGGCGTTCAGTCCTGAATAGTCGTAATCTGCGTAGAGGTCAGCCAGCACGCGCAGCGGGGTCTGGGTGCGCAGGGCAGATCCGCGAATGTCCGACTGGGCATTCAGGTCTTCAGGAAGCTTGACTATTAAGCGCTTGGGCCGGGGGCCGTCGAAGTGCTCAAAATTCGGCAGCGGTCGATCTGACTTCAGATAGGAGTCGGCGCTCATGCTGTAAAAACGCCCGTCTACGTAAACCAGGGCAAGAGGCCGCTGATCGTAGACGACGTAGGTGCCGGCGATCAGGCAGCTCAGCTGAAATGCGCCAATCATGGTCAGGTCCCGGCGTAGTTCGGGCTTGCGGCGGTCGAAGACGATGAGCGTAAGTAGCGGCCCCAAAACCAGATCTACGGCTGCCACGATTCGAATGCCCTGCCAGCCGCCATCGGCAGCGAAGAAGAAGTCGGGATACCAGACGAAACGGATTACGCCGGCCAGAGCGGCGAAGATCAGCAGGCTGATCCCAAGATGGATCAGAAATGCGCCAAGCCTGTTGACTGTCACGGGTTACTCCATAAAACGCATGGACAGATCCAGGGGCCTGACCTCCTTGGTCAGGGTTCCACTGGAAATATAGTCCACGCCCGTACGCGCGATTTCAGCGATGGTCTGCTCGTCGATGCCGCCGGAGGCCTCGAGTTTCATTTTGCCCCGCGTCAACGCTACAGCCCGGCGGGTGTCCTCCAGGCTGAAGTTGTCTATCAATGCGATTTCTGCGTTCGCGTCCATCGCCTCTGCAAGCTGGTCCAGGTCTTCCACTTCGACCTCCACAGACCGGTCAGGGTAGAGGTTGCGGGCTTTCTTTACGGCGGCTGATATGCCGCCGGCGGCGGCTATGTGGTTTTCTTTTATCAGAAAGGCATCGTACAGACCGATGCGGTGGTTACGGCCCCCGCCGCAACGCACGGCGTACTTCTGAGCCAGGCGGAGCCCCGGAACCGTTTTGCGGGTATCCAGCAGGGTTGCGCCGGTAGCGGCTATCAGGTCCACATAGTGGTGGGTCAGGGTGGCGGTGCCGGACAGCAGCTGTACGAAGTTCAGCATGGTACGCTCGGCGGTCAGCATGTCGCGGGCCGGGCCTTCCAGGGTAAACAGCACCTGGCCAGGCTCGACCCGGTCGCCGTCTTCCACTTCGAACATCGCGCGTATTTTGCCGCCCAGCTGGTGACAGGTTTCCTCTACCCAGGGGCGACCGCAGAACACCCCTCGCAATCGCGTTATAACCCTGGCGCGAGCCCGGCGATCCGCGTCGATGAGCTCGGCGGAGATGTCGCCGGTACCGATGTCCTCGGCGAGCGCGGCGCGCACGTTGTCCACAACAGCGATTCTGAACGGGGTTGTCTCATGCATGGGTTTTCTCATTGATCCTTCAGTTCGCCTGCAGTTGGCATTGAGAGGATACCGCAATCGTGCGAGCATGCCGCGCAAGCTAAACCAAAGCCATCTCAACCGGTTGAAGCAGCGCCTTGCACGTCACAGACGACCATTGGCTGTCCCGCATCAGGCGGTTGCCGTCCGCCAACTGCGACCGGCGAACGGCACCGCTGGGTATCGAGCTGGTGGTGATTCACTGCATTACTTTGCCGCCCGGTCACTTCGGGTCCGGGGACGTGCTCCGCCTTTTCGTCAATGAGTTGGATTGCGACAGCCACCAGAGCTACGACGATCTTCGCAACTTGAGAGTGTCGGCGCATTTGTTCATCGATCGTCGCGGTCGGACCACGCAGTTTGTGCCCTTCGATCAGTGTGCCTGGCATGCCGGAGAATCCTGCTGGCGGGGACGCAGCGGGTGCAACGACTTTTCCATCGGGATAGAGCTGGAAGGGGTAGAGACCGGGCGCTTTACTCGGGCTCAGTATCGGCGGCTGGAGCAGGTACTTCAGGCAATTTTCAGGCGCTATCCGCGACTGTCTGTGGACGCCGTCGTCGGCCATCAGGAGATTGCGCCTGGCCGCAAAGCTGATCCCGGTCCCGGTTTCGACTGGTCGCGCGCCCTTTCGGCTCTGGCGACGGAATAGCCCGATGTCCGCGGCGGCGCAACTGCGACTGGGTCTGGATCTGGGGGGCACCAAGCTGGCTGGCGTGGTCATGGCTCCGGACGGGGAGGTCGTTGCTGCCCGTCGGGTGCCCAGCCCTCGCGACGACTATGGCGCCACCTTGCAAAGCATCGTCGATCTCATAGATAGGCTCCAGGGGGATGTCGGCGCGTCGGGCGTCGATCTCAAGGTTGGCATTGGCACGCCCGGCAGCTGGCAACCGGACAACCGGACGATGAAGAACTGCAATTCGGTCTGGCTCAACGGTCAGCCGTTGCTGGACGATCTCGTTGCGCGCCTGGGCCCGCGGGTACGGATCGCTAACGATGCCAACTGTTTTGCGCTCAGCGAGGCTCGGGATGGCGCGGGGCTGGGGTCGCACAGCGTGTTCGGTGTCATCCTGGGGACCGGTGTTGGCGGCGGTCTGGTGGTGAATGGCTCGCTGCTGAGTGGTGCCAGCGGGGCTGCCGGTGAGTGGGGTCACATGCCTCTGCCTTACTTCCTCCAACGTGCTTTTCTGGCAGACGCTGAAGGCTCTCTTTTGTCGGACGCTGAAGGCTCTCTTTTTTCGGACGCTGAAGGCTCTCTGGCGGGGACAGCACCAGGTCGCCGGAATGCAACGGTTTTTCAGTTAGAATCCAGACTGTCGCATCGTGCATGCTACTGTGGCCGACTAAACTGTATAGAGACGTTTCTCAGCGGTCCGGGGCTGGCTGAGACCCATCGGGCGCTTTGGCACGAAAGCCGATCTCCGGAAGAGATCGGGCGAACCGATCGGGAGCCGGAGCGGCACACGCTTGCGCTTTACGCGAACATGCTGACCCGAAGTCTGGCGCAGGTAGTGAATCTGTTCGACCCGCAGACCATTGTTCTCGGCGGGGGGGTGTCCAATATTGGAAACCTCTACGGGTTCATCAAAAGCGATCTCCCCCGCTACCTCTTCAGTTACCAGTCTGAAGGGGTGGAACAGCCGGCGGGAACTGCGGTAGAGCCTGCCCGATGGGGGGACGACAGCGGCGTGCGCGGAGCCGCCCAACTCTGGGGGCGGGACGAGTGACGGCCTCGGTCGGCTGGCGTTCGCGGCAATCGGGCGGTATCTCCGGCAATATACCGGCATCCTCGGCAATATGCCGGCCTCTTAGGCAACAGGCCGGCGTTTTCAGTAAATAGAAGGATCTATGGCATATCCACGAGAACTGAACGACGAAGAACCTCTGGAAACTCGCGAGTGGCTCGACGCGCTCGAGTACGTGCTGGAACACGAAGGCGTCGATCGGGCCAACTTTCTGTTGGAACGCCTGTCCGCGCGGATGACGCAGACGGGGGCTCGCCTCCCATACACCATAACGACGCCGTATCGCAACACCATCCCGGAGACAGAACAGGCGTTCATGCCTGGCGACCTGTTCATGGAGCGGCGCATACGCTCGCTCATTCGCTGGAATGCGCTGGCCATGGTGGTGCGCGCCAACAGACGTCCCGGCGATCTGGGCGGCCACATTTCCTCGTTCGCCTCCTCGGCCACCCTTTACGATGTCGGCTTCAACTATTTTTTCCGGGGCGCGACAGAAGCGCAGGCCGGAGACCTGATCTATTATCAAGGCCACGCGTCACCTGGCATCTACGCCCGTTCCTTTCTCGAAGGTCGCCTGACCGAGAGCCAGTTGGACAACTTCCGCCGTGAAGTGGCGGGTGATGGTCTGTCTTCCTATCCCCATCCGTGGCTCATGCCCGACTATTGGCAATTTCCGACAGTTTCCATGGGGCTGGGTCCGCTGCAGGCCATCTATCAGGCCCACATCATGAAATACCTGGACACTCGAGGCCTGGTGCCCATGGGCGACCGCAAGGTCTGGGCTTTTCTCGGCGACGGTGAGTGTGATGAGCCGGAAGCTCTGGGGGCGCTTGCTCTCGCTGGTCGAGAGCAACTCGACAATCTGATCTTTGTCGTCAACTGCAACCTGCAACGACTCGATGGTCCCGTTCGCGGAAACGGCAAGATCATCCAGGAGCTGGAGGGTACGTTTCGCGGCGCAGGCTGGAACGTTATCAAGGTGATCTGGGGCCGGCATTGGGATCCCCTGTTCGCCAAGGACACATCGGGTCTGCTGCAGCAGCGGGCGAATGAGACCGTCGACGGCGAATATCAAAACTACAAGGCAAAGGGCGGCGCATACACGCGGGAGCATTTCTTTGCCAGGTACCCGGAGACTCTCGAGCTGGTGGAGCACCTGTCCGACGATGACATCATGCGCCTCAACAGAGGCGGGCATGATCCCTTCAAGGTTTATGCCGCATACCACTCGGCAACGCATCACAAGGGCGAGCCCACGGTTATCCTCGCCAAGACGGTGAAAGGCTACGGGATGGGCGATGCCGGTGAGGCAGAAAACGATACGCATCAGGTCAAAAAGCTCGACCTCGATGAGCTCAAGCGTTTCCGCGATCGCTTCGACATACCGTTGAGCGACAAGGAGCTCGAAGACATTCCTTTTTATCGGCCGCCCGAAGACTCGCCTGAGATGGTCTATCTGGCCAAACAGCGGGGGCGCCTTGGAGGTTCGATACCAACGCGCACCGTTGCCGATGAAGTGCTTGAAGTTCCTGGTCTGGATGCCTTCAAGGGGCAGCTTGAGGGTACCGGCAAGCGGACCAACTCCACCACCATGGCCGTTGTGCGAATTCTTTCGACGCTGGTGCGCGACAAGAAAATCGGCAAGCGCATCGTGCCCATAGTTCCGGATGAAGCCCGTACATTCGGTATGGAAGGTATGTTTCGCCAGCTGGGTATCTACTCCTCTGCCGGGCAGCTCTACGAGCCGGAGGATTCTGGAGAGATTGCCGCTTACCGCGAGTCCAGAGATGGTCAGGTGCTGGAAGAAGGTATCAACGAAGCGGGTGCATTTGCTGCCTGGTTGGCGGCGGCGACATCCTACAGTACTCATGGACTGACGCTCATTCCTTTTTACATCTACTACTCCATGTTCGGCTTTCAGCGTATCGGAGATCTGGCATGGGCCGCCGGGGACATGCAGGCGCGAGGCTTCCTGCTTGGTGGCACCGCCGGGCGAACCACGTTGAACGGTGAAGGTTTGCAGCATCAGGACGGCCATAGTCACGTGCTGGCGTCCACCATTCCCAACTGCATTTCCTACGATCCCTGCTACTCCTACGAGGTGGCCGTGATCATTCACGAGGGTTTGCGCAGAATGGTCCAGGAGAAAGAAAACGTCTTCTTCTATCTGACGGTGATGAACGAGAGCTATATGCAGCCTGCTATGCCAGAGGGGGTAGAGAGCGGCATACTCAAAGGCATGTATCACCTGCGCACGTTGGGAGATGCGGAGGGCGTAAGAGTCAGGCTCCTTGGCAGCGGTACGATTCTTCGCGAGGTGGAAGCCGCCGCTGAAACGCTGCATGAGAATTACGGAATTACCGTCGATGTATTCAGCGTGACGAGCTTTGTCGAACTGGGTCGAGAAGCTCAGGATGTGGAGCGCTGGAATCTTCTGAACCCCTCGGAGCAGCCGCGGCGGAGTTACGTTGCCGAGTTGCTCGAAGGGGATGTGCCAGTGGTGGCTTCCAGCGATTATATGAAGTCTCTGGCCGGGCTGATCCGCTCCGAAATCGCCGCGCCCTATGTCGTTCTGGGAACGGATGGATTCGGCCGCAGCGATACCCGCGAAGAGTTGCGGCACTTCTTTGAAGTGGATCGCCGCTTCGTGACGCTGGCGGCGCTCAAGGCTCTGGCCGACGCGCAGAAGCTTCCGGTAGAGACGGTGCGTCAGGCTCGTGACGATCTGGGCATCAACCCGGACAAACCCAACCCCAGACTGGTCTAGGGAAGCATCGTGATCCAGGAAATTCGCATACCCGATATTGGTGACGCTGAAGCGGTGGAGGTGGTTGAGATCTGCGTAGCACCTGGCGACCAGGTTACGCAGGACGATGTCCTTATCGTCATCGAATCCGATAAGGCCTCCATGGAGGTTCCCGCAGGTATCGACGGCGTTGTAGAAGAAATTACGGTAGCTGTCGGGGATGAGGTTCAGGAAGGCAAGGTGATCGCACGCCTCGCATCAAAGGCCGATGCCGATGCCGATGCCGATGCCGATGCCGATGCCGATGTCGCTGGAGCCAGCCCGACCGACGAAAATCTCTCCGCGGCTGAAAGAGAAGCGCCTGCGGCGCCGGAAGAAGCGCCTGCGGCGCCGGAAGAACCGCCTGCGGCGACAGAGCAAGCGCCTGGGGCGTCACAGCAAGAGATCCCGGCGGCGCAAACAGAAACGGTTGCCAACGCTGGTGACGGGCGGATCCTGGAGATCCGTGTTCCGGACATCGGTGAAGCCCAGAATGTGGTCGTCATCGAGGTCACCGTGGCTCCGGGTGATCAAGTGACGGAGACGGATGTCCTGGTAGTGGTCGAGTCGGACAAGGCATCCATGGAGATTCCGGCAAATCACCGCGGTGCGGTGCAGACCGTGCACGTAGCCGAAGGAGACGAGGTTGACGAAGGCACGCTGCTGGTCACATTAGAGCTGACGGAAGCGCATGGGCATGTGGAAGCCGAAGCCGCCGTAGAGGCCAAAACCTCACCCCAGGCCCCTGCCGAGCCTGCTGCTCAATCAACAGCCGAGCCTGTTGCTCAATCAACAGCCGAGCCTTCGCCCGGTGTGACCCAGGAAAACGAAGCCCGGGGGCAAGCGCCAAAGAAGGCAACGGAAGTTTATGCCGGTCCGGCGGTGCGGCGGCTTGCCCGGGAGTTGGGGGTCCAGCTTGCGGACGTCAACGGGTCCGGCAGTCGCGGGCGAATTGTCAAGGACGACGTTAAGTCCTTTGTTAAAAGCCGGCTGTCTGGCGGCCAAGGGTCGGAGGCTTCGGCCGGTGCTTTGCCCGCGATTACCCTGCCCGATTTCAGCCGCTATGGTGAGATCGAGATCGTGCCGCTTTCGCGGATCCGGGCCAGGGGTGCGGAGAACCTGCATCGCAGCTGGGTGAATCTTCCCCACGTGACGCAGCACGACGAAGTAGATGTAACGGATCTGGAGGCCTTTCGCAGGAGCCTAAAAGACGAGGCTGAATCGCGCGGTGTCAAACTCACGCCGCTAGCGTTCATCATTAAGGCCTGTTGTCGCGCGCTGCAGGCCTTTCCCGCAGTTAACGCGTCGCTGGACATGGCTCAGGGAGCGTATATTCTGAAACGCTACTATCGCATTGGCATGGCGGTAGACACCGAGGAGGGTCTGGTTGTGCCGGTTATCAGGGATGCGGATCGTAAGGGCATATGGGAGCTCAGCGAGGAAGTCATCGTGCTGGCGGAAAAGGCGCGAGCTCAGAAGCTCGGGATGAACGATCTCCAGGGCGGCACCTTCAGCGTGTCCAGCCTTGGCGCTATCGGCGGAACCGGCTTCACGCCCATCATTAACGCGCCGGAAGTGGCCATCCTGGGGGTATCAGCGATGCGCACGAAGCCTTTCTGGAACGGTTCTGATTTTGAGCCAAGACAGATGCTGCCGCTGTCGTTCAGCTATGATCATCGGGCGCTCAACGGTGCGGAAGCCGGGCGCTTCGTTAGCTACCTCGGCGATCTGCTGCGAGACGTCCGTCGCCTAGCGCTGTGAGCCCCGCCACTGTGCTTCGGTCGATCCCGCATTGCAGCAGCGGGCCAGCACGAAGAAGAAATCGCTCAATCGGTTTAGATAGCGGGCGCAGGCTTCGGCGTCGTTCCCGGCGGCCCACAGCGAGCGTTCTGCCCGTCGGCAGACGGACCTGCACACGTGAGCGGCTGAGGCGGCCCGACTGCCCCCCGGCAACACAAACTCCCTGAGCGGTGGCAGTTCGGCGTTAAGCTTTGTGACCTCGGCCTCCAGCGGTTCCACGTCGGGGGCCTGGGTCTCTCCCCGGGTAGCCAGGAAAGCGCCTATGTCGAACAACGATTGCTGTACCCCCTGGCACAAAGCGGCAAACGGGCCTTGCGGCTCGAGTTCGTTCACCAGCATGCCGACAAAACAGTTCAGCTCGTCCACGTCGCCGATCGCTGCAAAGACGGCATCCGTCTTGTCGATTCTCGCGCCGTCCGCCAGCGAAGACTGTCCCGTATCGCCGCTGCGGGTGGTGACGCGGTTGATGCGATGCTTCATACGATCTCTGCTTTACCGGATACGGGTGGTTCGTAAGTCTGGACGTGAATGACGCCGGTGTCGAACGCATGCGTCAGGCCTCGATAGGCCTGCTGCATGAAAACTTTTGGCGCCGGAAAGCCCGTGGAGCTGTCGGCGGCCGAGATGCTTACGCCAACGACCGAGGGAATATAGCCCTCGCCGGTCTTGAACGAGTGCATATACAGATTATCGAATATTCGACGGAAACTCTGTGACGTACAGTTTTCCATGTTCGGTTGCACGGTGATTATGGCGAACATGCTGGCTTCGGGACGGGTAACCACATCCAGCGGCCTGACCAGCTGGCGCAGCTTGGCGCCCATGCCTGACATGAGCTCGTCGACGGCCGATTGGTCGTACTGATCTTGGATCTCTTTGAGATTGTTGAGTCCCACCAGCAACAGACAGGCTGCGCCGCCGCGAGTCTCGGCATGCTTGATGGCGTCACCCAGGCGGTCCAGCGTGAACTTCAGGTTGCCCAATCCGGTTACCGGATCTACCAGGTCCGTTGTCTGCAGGTCTCGCAGTTTTTTGCGGAGCAGCCGGTTGGTTCGCAGGAGCTCGTTTTGCTTGGAGGCCAGCCGCTGTGCCGCTATCACTCTGGGCAGCAGCTGTTCTTTGAGTGCCGCTTTGTTCAGAAAGTCGTCCACTCCGTCATCAAATGCTCGGCTCATGGCCTCGAGGTCATCCCTTGCCGTCAGCAACATGATGTACGTGAAGTGCTGAAGCGTTTCGTCGAGTTTTTTGACACGTCGGGAGAGCTCCAGGCCGTCCATATTTGGCATCATCCAGTCGGCGATGAGGATCTGGGCCGGGCGTTTCTCCAGAGATCGTAGAGCCTGGAGCGGGTTGTTCGTGAACCGTACGTTCTGGAACCCGCCGCCGCGCAGGGCCTTCGCAATAATGGCGCTGGAGAACTTTGCATCGTCCACAACGAGGATTGGAATGTCTTCGTGCGCCATGTACTTTAGTGACACCTTGAATGTGGAGGCCGTTTAGGCGGTAACGTGATATGCGAGCCACCTATCTTTGTCAAGGAATCCGCGACGCATGACTTCACATTTCAGGGTAGTGGCTTTGTAGGAAATTCCTGTGGCACGATGAAGCTGCGGCAGGTAAGCAAGGTGCTGTCCCCAGACTGGCTATCGACCGACTGTATAGTCAGGCTGTATTGATAGGTAGTTTTATTTTCAGGAGGCGGTATGCCGTCGTTCGACGTGGTGTCGGAAGTAGACTTTCAGGAAGTTCGAAACGCTGTAGACCAGGCAGTGCGAGAGCTGGGTACCCGATTCGATTTTAAAGGAGTGGACGCGGGTTTCGAACTCGCTGATGAAAAGATTCGGTTACACGCGCAGGAGGAGTTTCAGCTCACGCAGATGCTCGACATTCTGCGCGACAAGCTGACTCGCCGAGAAATTGATACGCGCGCTCTGGATCCCGGAGAGGTTGAAGCGTCGGGCAAACAGAAGCGGCAACAGTTCGGTCTGAAGCAGGGCATCGACAAAGAAGCGTCCCGGAAAATCGTAAAGCTGATAAAAGACGCTAAGGTGAAAGTTCAATCGCAGGTGCAGGGTGACCAGGTTCGGATTACCGGGAAGAAGCGAGACGACCTGCAGCAGGTGATCGCAATGCTCAAGAAAGTCGATCTGGACCTGCCGTTGAGCTTTACTAATTTCCGCGATTGAAGTGACCGGACCAGGGCTTTCCCGGGCGCTGTTCAACCGGCGAATGGCTATCTGCGCCGGTACCGGGTTCGCCTCGGGGCTGCCGCTGTTTCTCTTGATACAGCTGGTACCTGCCTGGTTGCGACTTGAAGGCGTCAGCCTGACAGCTATCGGTTTTTTTACCGCAATCCAGTACCCGTACACCCTAAAATTCCTCTGGTCGCCGCTCCTCGAGCGCTATCCGCTGCCGTTTCTGGGACGACGGCGCAGCTGGATGCTGAGCACACAAATTGCTCTGATACTGGCCATATCGGCGTTCGGATTCTGGCAGCCGTCGGATCAGCTGCTTGCCATCACGCTGGTAGCTCTGTCCGTCGCGGTTTTCAGCGCCACGCAGGATATCGCCCTGGATGCGTATCGCCGGGAGGTGCTGCCCACAGACGAAGAGCTCGCGCTGGGCAACGCCATTCACGTGCAGGTCTATCGGCTTGCGGGCCTCGTACCCGGCTCCCTGGGACTCATTCTGGCGGGTTCCTTACCCTGGCATTGGGTTTTTCCCATCATGGCGGCCTTTATGAGCGTAGGCGTGGTCATGACGCTGGTGGTCAAAGAGGCGAACCTCGACCCGGAACTGCCCGCCAGCCTGAGGGAAGCCATAGTGGAGCCGTTTCGCGAGTTCTTTACGCGTCACGGGCTGCAGAGTGCCCTGGCCGTACTGGCGTTTATGTTCCTCTACAAGCTGGGGGACAACATGGCAACGGCACTGGCGACCCCTTTCTATATCGACCTTGGATTTTCTACCGTTCAGATCGGTATCATCGCGAAGAACGCGGCGCTCTGGCCTTCCATTATTGGGGGCTTGCTTGGTGGTCTGCTCATCGTCAGGATTGGAATCAATCGCGGGCTGTGGATCTTCGGCGTCGTTCAGCTGGCGACCATATTCGGTTTCGTATGGCTGTCCAAGGCCGGTGCTGATCCCTGGGTGCTGGCCGTGGTGATCAGCGGCGAGTATCTGGGTGTTGGGCTCGGCACTGCCGCCTCCGTTGCCTTCATTGCTCGGGAAACCTCACGCCGCGCGGTGGCCACCCAGTTTGCGCTGTTTACAGCCCTCGCAGCGTTGCCTCGCGTGCTCGCTTCGTCCACCAGCGGGCTTATCGTCGACAGTATCGGCTGGACGAATTTCTTCTATGTTTGCGCCGTGCTGGCGGTTCCCGGCATGGTGCTGCTGGCTTGGGTGGCGCCGTTTGGAGATGCCGGCGATCACGTCGATGCAGCAGAAACGGAAATGCCGGAGGTCAGTGGTCCCAGAGGTGCTGACGGGCAATCCTCCGACCGATGAAGCTGACGCCTTCTTGCTCGAGCCGAGCCCGCTGAGCGGTCACGGCGGCGTCGTCTGCCCGCGGAGAGATGCGCAGGCTGGCATTTACCACGCGATGCCAAGGGAGCCGTGTCCCCGATGGTAGGTTGCTCAGTGTTCGCCCGACATAGCGAGCGTGGGAGGGCATACCTGCCAGGCGGGCTACCTGTCCATAAGTTGCGACCCGTCCTCGGGGTATTGCGGCAACTACCTGCCAGATGCGCGCCCGGGGCTCGAACGGTTCGCCGGCCGATTTCTCGGACGCCATTTGACACGGCTGCGGGTTCCCCGCAGATTGCTGGGTTCCAAACGCAGCAGCACTCGGCATGGGTATCTGGCTTCTGATCTTCTTCCTTACTCCCATCGTGGAAATGTACCTGCTCATTGAGGTGGGCGGCTACATCGGCACCTTGCCGACCATCGGTCTGGTGATGCTCACGGCGGTGATTGGCGTTGCGCTGCTGCGCGTTCAAGGGGTTGCGACGCTGACCCGAGGTTTGGGTCGGCTGCAGCAGGGCCAGTTACCCGCCCAGGAACTGGCGGAAGGGCTGCTGCTGGCAGTGGCGGGGGCTCTGCTGTTGACTCCCGGTTTCGTTACCGATACGGCTGGCTTTCTGCTGTTGTTTCCCCCGTCGCGCGCTCCCGTTGCGCGCTGGCTATTGGCCCGGGTTGACGTTCAGGCTGCTCGAGCCGGGCGCGCACGGGAGGGTTTCACCATCATAGAGGGTGATTTCCGGCGTCATCCTGACGACCTTGGGCGTCCGGATATCCGGCCGGATGTCCGGCCGGACGCTCAGGATGACAAGAGCCCGCCCCCGCTGCGGTGACACCACATCGCGAAGCTTACCCCTTGAAGTTTGAGATTTCGCCTACACATTAGGGCCAGCGGGGAATCTTGCTGTGTCGGACGGATTTGTCAGCCGGATAGACCAGCCGACAGATCGGCAGTTACAGACCGGCAAATAATGATCGCCAGAGGCTTGAAACTCGCGGCGGCGCCACTATCATAGCGGCGCATCGTTAGCACTCTCACACTGAGACTGCTAAAGACCCTTATCGGATTCAACTGGGAGATATTTAGGTAATGAACATTCGACCCCTACACGATCGTGTCGTCGTGCGCCGGTTGGAAGAAGAATCCACAACCGCAGGCGGCATCGTTTTGCCCGACTCGGCGGCGGAAAAACCGTCGCAAGGCGAAGTTCTGGCAATCGGTCCAGGCAAGACGCTGGACAATGGGGATACCCGTCCCCTGGATGTCAAAAAAGGCGACAAAGTATTGTTTGGTCAGTACGCGGGCAGCACCGTGAAGGTAGACGGCGAAGAATTGCTCATCCTCAGCGAGAGCGAAATCTTCGGCGTGCTGGAAGGTAAATAGAGCGATTATTAAAGAGGAATTATTGAAATGAGCGCAAAAGACGTACGATTCGGAGATGATGCGCGCAGCCAGATGCTCGACGGGGTCAATGTTCTGGCCAACGCGGTAAAGGTTACCCTGGGCCCTAAAGGGCGCAACGTTGTGCTGGACAAGTCATTCGGCTCACCGACCGTGACCAAGGACGGCGTGTCGGTTGCCAAAGAGATTGAACTCGAAAACAAGTTCGAGAACATGGGTGCCCAGATGGTGAAAGAAGTCGCCAGCCAGACTTCTGATGAAGCGGGCGATGGCACCACCACGGCTACCGTTCTGGCCCAGTCCATTCTGACCGAAGGCCTCAAGTCAGTGGCCGCGGGTATGAATCCTATGGACCTCAAGCGTGGCATCGACAAAGCGGTTGCCGCCGCCGTTGCGGAAGTCGAAAAGATGGCCATCCCTTGTGAAGATCCCAAGTCTATCGCGCAGGTAGGCACCATCTCTGCCAACAGCGATACCGCTGTGGGTGAGATCATCGCGGAAGCCATGGAAAAAGTTGGCAAGGAAGGGGTCATCACAGTCGAGGAAGGTTCTGGTCTCCAGAACGAGCTGGATGTGGTGGAAGGCATGCAGTTCGATCGCGGCTATCTTTCGCCATATTTCATCAACAATCAGGAGTCCATGGCAGCCGAGCTGGAAGAGCCCTATATCCTGCTTTGCGACAAGAAAATTTCCAACATTCGGGAAATGCTGCCCGTGCTGGAATCTGTTGCCAAGGCTGGCCGTCCGCTCATGGTCATCGCTGAAGACATCGAAGGCGAGGCTTTGGCTACTCTGGTAGTCAACAACATGCGGGGCATCGTCAAGGTTACTGCAGCGAAGGCGCCCGGATTCGGGGATCGCCGCAAGGCCATGCTGCAGGACATTGCCATCCTGACTGGCGGCACGGTGATTTCCGAGGAAGTCGGCCTGACCCTGGAAGGGGCGACGCTTGATGATCTTGGCACTGCCAAGCGGGTCACCTCTACGAAGGAAAACACCACCATCGTGGACGGCGCCGGCGCTAAAGGCGATATCGAAGGTCGCATCAAGCAGATCCGTCAGGAAATCGATGACACCAGCTCCGACTACGATCGCGAGAAGCTTCAGGAGCGCCTGGCCAAGCTCGCCGGTGGCGTAGCCGTCATCAAGGTGGGTGCCCCAACGGAAGTCGAGATGAAAGAGAAGAAGGCACGTGTGGAAGACGCGTTGCATTCGACCCGTGCGGCAGTAGAAGAGGGCGTCGTCCCTGGTGGGGGCGTTGCGCTGGTTCGTGCTCTGGCATCCATCGATGGCCTCAAGGGTGACAACGAAGACCAGAATGTGGGCATTGCCATTGCTCAGCGGGCTATGACTTCCCCCCTGCGTCAGATTGCGGCAAATGCCGGCGTTGAAGGCGCCGTTGTCCTGGACAAGGTGGCTGGGATGAAGGGCAATGATGGTTACAACGCGGCGACCGGTGAGTATGGCGACATGATCGCTATGGGTATCCTCGACCCGGCGAAGGTGACACGTACGGCGCTGCAGGCGGCCGCGTCTGTTGCGGGACTGATGATCACTACCGAGGCGATGATCAGCGAGATGCCGGAAGAAAAGGGCGCCGGTGGCGGCGCTATGCCCGACATGGGCGGCATGGGTGGCATGGGCGGCATGATGTAAGCCCGCCTATGTGAGCCCAGTGGGGCGCCGATCTGGCGCCCTGCTCATGGTTTCTCATGGCCCGTTAAAACCCCGCCTTCGTGCGGGGTTTTTTTATCCTTTACCCCTATATCTGCGCGCTGAACTGTGTCCCTGCGGCAGGTTCTCAGAGCGTTCGTGTCGTCTTGAAAACACCGCCTGGCCCGTCAGCAGCACGCCCGTCCAAAGGATGATTTGTCCCAGTCGATTCGCTATAGTCCGCGGTCTAAGAAATCTAAGACTGACTGATCGGGGAGAAAAGTCATGGACATAGCTTTAATCGACTACTTGGCGCGCTGGGGACATTTTCTGTTCGGCATCACCTGGATCGGCTTGCTCTACTACTTCAACTTCGTCCAAACCGAGTATTTCAAAGAAGCTGACGGGGATGCGCGCACCGATGCGTTTTCCAAGCTCGTGCCACGGGCGCTCTGGTGGTTCCGTTGGGGTGCCATGTTCACCTTCCTAACCGGCCTGATCATGCTGGGGATTCGTGGCGCGGGACTCACTCTGGACATATCTGTGGGTGCCGTTCTCGGCACGCTGATGTTTCTAAACGTATGGCTCATTATCTGGCCAAACCAGAAAATCGTCATAGCCTCGAATCAGCAGGTCAAAGCCGGTGGTGAAGCGCTCCCCGCAGCGGCGGGGGCGGCGCCGAAGGCAGGCCTGGCATCTCGGACCAATACCCTGTTTTCCATCCCCATGCTGTTTTTCATGGGTTCCAGTGCGCACTACTCCCACGGTGGGCTGGACGGGAATACGACCGCGCTGATCGTATCGCTGGTCATTATCGCGGTTCTGGAACTCAACGCGATCGTCGGCAAGCAAGGCCCAATGACCACCGTCAAGGGCGTGATTGCCAGCGGGTTCGCACTGACGGCCGTGCTTTGGGGCGTGGTTGCCTTACTTTAGCCGCGATATCTTCAACCCAGTTATCGAGAGCCTGCTCATGCAGGCTCTTTTTTTTGCATATAATCCGCCGGCTTCGAATCTTGAACTGAACAGCAGGAGTGGTTATGGCCGAGCGCCCCGGGAAATCCTCCATTTCAGCAAGCCCTGATGATGTGTCGGGGCGGCGGCGTACCGCCCAAGGCGGGCGGCGGCGAACCCCGAAGGATCGCGACGGCCGAATGATCGGCCTCAATCTGATGCTTGCCGTGCTTGTGGCCGGCCTTGTTGTTGCGGGCTGGTTCATCGCCAACCAGCATCAGTTGCTGGTTGAAGAAGCTCTGGCGTTGGAAGACGCCAAGGGGCGTATCGCCGTGCTCGAAGATCGTCTGCGGGTTACTGACGAAGCGCTTACCGAAACCGGTCAGACCACTAATGAGCAGATCAATTTCTGGGAGTCAGAAATCCGCAAGCTTTGGGGTGTGACCAATGATCGAAATAAAAAGTGGATCAAAGAAAACGAAGCGGCGCTGGCGAAGCTGAGTAAATCCATGACTGCTCTGGAACTGGCGGACAAAGAGGTCAAAGGCACCCTGGGGCGTCACGAAAGCGCGTTTGCCCAGCAACAGTCCATGATCGACCAGCTCACCAGTATCGAGATACAGATGCAGCAGGTGCTGCGCAGCCAGCGAGATCTGGTGGACAAAGTCAATTCGGCGCAGCAGTCGGTCGCCGGTCTGCAGTCGGGGCTGACGAACCGCGTGCGCGAGAACGAACAGGCCGTGGCGGCTATCGATGCGTATCGTCAGCAGCTCAACAGCCGTCTGGCGGACATCGAGCGAAAGCTGAGTAACCTCGCGGCCTCAGCCACACTCTGACCCTAAAACTCCGGCTACTCATCGGAAATTCGCTTCCGGAAGCGTCCTGCACCCTTTTGTTGTGAACTGGGTCTGATACGGCCTGTAATCTGGCAGCCATACTGCGGTCATCGCAATCCGTGAGCGAGCTGTGACAGTGAGGCTTTCTGAAAGTCCCCCAAATTTGTGCATCCTGAGGCGCGATGGTGCCGATCACCTTCGCGGCCGGCCTGCCGAAGCATCATCGCCGGTCTGGTTCGCGCAGATTCGCGTTCTGGCCATCGATCTGGGGTGGCAGATACTCGAGACTCACCTGCCAGCAGAGATGCAGGAGACTGTCGCTCTGGTGCTGACCGGAACTCCGGACGGCGCCATTGATGAGGGGGGCCTGCGAAGACGATTCCCTCACGCGCTAATTGCTTCCTCGGTGGTCTGCGAAGATGCTGATCTGGTGCTGCCAGCCACCTCTGAAGAAGAGGCGCTGAAACACCTGCTCAATTTCGCCGCGGAGCATTGGCGGCGAAATCTCAATGTCCTCGGTCTACATCGTGAAGTCGCAGCGCGGGACAGTCGTATGCGGCAGCTTTCCGAGATTGCGCTGTCGCTGTCGACGCGAATGGAATTTCAGGATCTCCTGGAAACCATTCTCCTGGAAGCGCGCCGGCTTGCCGGCTGTGAAGCCGGCTCTCTTTACCTGTTGGACGAAGAAGGCCCGGAGCCGGCCCTGGTTTTCAAACTCGCGCAGAACGACGTGGTCGAAGTTCCTTTCGTGGAAAAAAGACTGTCGCTCAGCCCGGAATCGGTAGCCGGCTATGTCGCGCTATCCGGCGAGACGCTCGACATACCCGACGTTTATCAGATACCGGCGGGCATGCCTTTCAGTTTCAACCGATCTTTCGACGAGAGCATGGGCTATCGGACCCGCTCGATGCTGGTGCTGCCAATGCGGGACCACCGTCACAGGGTGGTCGGCGTGCTTCAGTTCATCAACCGCATTGACCCGACCGAGGACGAACCTGTCGCCTTTGGCGAGGAAATTGGTGAGCTGCTCAGGGCAGTCGCCAGCCAGGCTGCTGTGTCGATTCAGAAAAATCTGCTGATTCGCGACATAAATACGCTGTTCGAAAGCTTTGTGCAGGCGTCCGTAAAGACCATTGAACAGCGGGATCCGACGACCAGCGGGCACTCCTTCAGAGTCGCCGGGAGCACGGTAGCGCTTCTTCGGGCTTTGCCGAGTTCGGGCTTGTCTCGTTTCAGTCATCTGGAGCTGACCGATGAGCACATCCGCGAAGTGCGATATGCAGCGCTGCTCCACGATTTCGGCAAGATCGGCGTGCGCGAGAATGTGCTGCTGAAAGCGAACAAGCTCACGGATGAACGTTTGGAGATCATCCGCTTCAGGATCGAACTTCAGAAGGAGCGCCTGCGTACACGTGCCGCCGAGCGGGAGCTGGAGATGCTGCATCACGGTCGCCTCGATTTCGAGGTGGCGCGGCGCCGCGTGCACCGGGAACTGGATGTGGAGCTGTCCATTCTGGATCAGTACTTTGCGTGTATTGCCGAATCCAACACGCCGAACCTCCGCAACGCCGGTGATTTTGCGCATCTGCAGGAGATCCGGGAATATCGTTTTGTAGAGCTGGATGGTGTCAAGGGAAGCCTGCTCACGGATGCAGAGCTGCTGGCGCTGTCGGTTCGCAGGGGAAGCCTGACACCGGCAGAGCGTGAGGAAATCGAATCACACGTAACCCATACGCGCGATTTTCTTGCGGTTCTGCCGTGGCCGCCGGAACTGGCCCGGGTTCCGGAGATTGCTGGCGCTCACCACGAGAAACTGGATGGCAGCGGTTACCCTCTGGGCCTGGTAGGAGATCAGATCCCCCTACCCAGCCGAGTCATGACGGTATGTGATATTTACGACGCGCTTACCGCAATGGACAGGCCGTACAAGCCAGCGATGTCGGTAGATTCGGCGCTGGAAATTCTGCATGATGAGGCCCGTCTCGGCCTGGTGGATTCAGACATTCTCAACGTGTTCGTTGACAGTCGGATCTACCTCGGAACCTCAGCCTCGGCCCCGGGAATAGCTCGCGCACTCTAGCGAGAATTAGTCCCAGTAGCCGATGACGGGTACTTCTATCAGATAGTCGTCGAAGGCGAGGATGACCCCGGTTTCCGTGATCTCATCAACGGTCACGCCGCGCAGGCTGTCGCCTTCCGTCAGCCGCTGCCCGTTTGCTACTACGGCCCGCAGGTCTCTGTCTTCTGCATAGACATGGGTGGAAAACGCCAGGCCCGGGAAGCGGCTGCGAACCTCGGGGGGCAGCCGGTCGAGCTGCACGAGTTGTCTGACCGGCTCGGAATTCTCGCTCTCGTCGGCTGGCGCCGGCGCTGTCTCTGCCGCAGTTTGCGGTGCCATCGCTGCAGACGGCTGGGTTGCCACGTCTGAAGCGGCGACTGCCGCCGTTGGGATGTTGGTCGATGTCTGCGGGTCAGGACGTTCTGGCGCTGTAGTCATGTCCATGGCGGGCGATGGCGCTCTTTGTGGCGCGTTGGATTCGGCTACTGTGCGCGACGGTTCCTGCTGCAGATGGGGCCACACGAGCAACCAGAACAGGATTCCCGCGTTGACCACAAGCGTGGCCCCGACGAGCCAGGTGAGCAGACGATAACGATGCCTTCGCTCCGCGACCATTGACAATGACACGGCAACATCGGGGTTCTGCTCCGCCTCCTGTTTCTTGAGCGCTTCAAGGACATACGACACGGTTAACCGTCTGTGCTCGCAGCCAGTTTGGGCGAAGGCAACGCCAGGCGGCTGGCCAGGCGAATCCAGGTTGCAGGGCCCACAACACCGTCGGCCAGCAGCTGCTCTTCGCTCTGAAAATCCAGCACCGCTCTGTATAATTCAGCGTCGAAAAGGGTCTCGTCGCTGCCGGGTATGGGCTTTGAGGACAGGCTCTCCAGCTGTTGCCGAAGCCAGACGATGGAGCGATGTTGATCACCACGTTTGAGGGCACCCTTATAATACGGCGGCATCTGCCAAAGAACCACGAAACCGCCGAACCAGATATCGCGCAGGTCTGCGCTGGGAACCTGGTAGACGTCGTCACCCAGATGCAGCGTGATGATGTCGTCCTTCAGGGCAGTCACCGCGCCGTAAAATGGCTCGTTGTTTTCATTTAACAGTTCCAGAACGACTGGAAGATTCAGCGCGCGAATATCTGACCAGCTGCCGGTTTGGCCGAGGCATTGCAAACCGGCGCTCGGGGCGAAGTTGCATGGGATAGTATCCCTGTCGGAGTAGTCCGCACCCCACTGCTCGAAGACACGGGCATAGGCAAGGCGCTTACTTCGCTCGCTGCTGATCCCTGGACGCCTGAAATTGATCGAAGGTTGCTTGATGAGCTTCGAGGTATCCGGGGCGGGTTTCTCCGGCCCGGGTCGCAATACTGTCAGCGTCGGCACGCCGGAAATCTCGGATTCGACGCCGTCAGCTGAGGCGTCTTCCGGGTTCCCGAAAGACGCCGGTTCCTCGAAACGCTTTTGCCCCGGCGCGGCTTGTGAATTATTCATGGCATCAGCGGGGTTTTGCTGTTCCGGGTTTATTCTCTCAACTTTGCGCCATTCGGTGTCGGGTTGGGTTTCGACGTTTGCCGCCGGCGCGGCTGTTGAGCCGGCCCCAGGCGCAGAATTTTCCGGCAGTCCGAAGAAGGCCCAGGCCACACCGGCGGCGCACGCCGCCAGGATTCCGGTGGCTATCCAGCGCACGGGTTGTGCGGGTTTGCCAAGTACTTCCCGTGCTGCGCGATTAACCAGCCTAGCGCCCACCCGATGTTTGCCTTCAACGTAGGCGCCCAGCAATGCGCGGTCGGCGACCAGGTTGATGATTCGTGGCGTGCCTTTTGAAATTCTGTAAAGGCGCCACAGCCCGCCTCTGTTGAAAGTATGGGGGTTGCCACCGGCGCGACTCAGCCGATGAATAACGTATGCATAGGTGTCCTCGCGGGTCAGCGCCCCAAGGTGATATCTGGCGGTGATCCGCTGCGCGAGCTGGCGCAGCTCTTTGCGCGCCAGAAGCTCACCCAGTTCCGGCTGACCGAGCAGGATGATCCGCAGCAGTTTACGCTTATCGGTCTCCAGGTTGGTGAGCAGGCGGATCTGTTCGAGGACCGCGGGGGACAGATTCTGCGCTTCATCGATGATGACAACTGTGTCGCGCCCCATCTTGTGGCTCTTCAACAGATGCCGGTTCAGCAGGTCGATGTACTGTTTTACCGACAGGCTGTCGTCCTGAAGATAGGGGATACCCAGCTCGTCGCAGAGGGTTTCCAGCAGCTCTTTGACCGTGAGCCGTGGATTGAGTATGAACGCCACGTCCAGGCTTTGCGGCGTCTGTTTGATCAGGTTGCGAAGCAGCGTTGTCTTCCCCGTGCCCACCTCGCCGGTCAGCAGCACGAAGCCGCCGTGAGAGAAGCCGTACAACAGATGTGCGAGCGCCTCCCGGTGTCCGTCACTCAGATAAAGAAAAGTGGGGTCCGGGGCAATGGAAAATGGCGTCTGCGTGAAATTGAAATATGACTCGTACATCAGCCCGGTTGCTCAATTCTCGTCTGCGCAGAATACGGTTCTGCATCTCGCTGCAGGCGCTGGTCCTTGTCCCGCCAGATGTCCTCGATCCAGATCCCCAGCCGTTCCCTGCGTTCCTTCAGGGTCAGTTCCTCCAGTAGAGATTCCGGCAGGTCGCGGCACTGCACCAGGATCTGGACCTTTGGGCACAGCCCCTGCAGGAGATCCCAGAACGTCGGAGTTGGACCAAGATACACGATTGTGATGTCCAGCAGCTTGTGCAGCTGATTTCTGAGGCCATCGGAGACGTAAGTCAGGCCACCAATTTTTGGATTCAGCAGGTTGCGGAAACGGGCGATCTGATTCTGGTGTTTGGCCGCGGTGAAACGGGTGCCTTCTGGAAAGTTCAGAACCGTGCTGGGGTGTTCCCTGAATTTCTCGCAGGACTTCAGCGTGGCCTGCCGATCCAGCTCGGCCAGAGCGGGATCTGCAGCTATCTGTTCGCGGCTCATCCTGCGCACGTAAGGGAAGTCGAGAAACCACATGGCGAGCCCCAGAAAGGGTACCCATATCAGCTGGCGTTTGGTAAAAAATTTAATGGGTGGGACCCGTTGCCAGAGAATGTTCTGCAAAATGACGATGTCAGTCCAGCTCTGATGGTTGCACACCACCAGATACCATAGATCGTCGGACAATGTTTCATCGCCTTCCCAGGTAAGCTCGATGGATGTGAGGCCCAGCAGGCTGAACGATTTGCGGTTGTTTCCCACCCAGAAATCGATCAGGCGGTCCATGCGCCTGGTTAGAGGCGACCGGGCGCGCGTGGGAAGCAACAGGCGAGCTGCGCCAAGGAGATAAAGTGGCACGCATACCGCAATGGTGTTCAGCACCAGCAGCAGGGATGACAGGATGCCGCGCAGCAGATTCATAACTGAGTTCTTAACATAGCTCCCATTGCTGCACCAGGTTTAACCGGCGAGGTCGAGATGCTGGAGTCGAATCCGTGAGACGTGTGCCACTGAGGCAGGGCGTTGTGCTGCTCATCTTTCTGGGCCTTGCAGGCTGCCAGTCGCTGATTTACTACGGTCATGCGGCGAGTGGTCAGATCCGCCTCATGCAGTCCCGTCAGCCTGTGGATGAAGTGCTGGCCAGGCTGCGGCGGGAGAATGAAGATACCGATCTTCTCTATCGGCGGTTGGTCTTCACCCAGGAAGTGCTCGACTACGCCGACAAGTCGCTTGACCTGCCAACCGGTCGCCGATACCGGACGTACGTGGATTTGGATCGCCCCTACGTGGTCTGGAATCTGTTTGCTGCGCCGACCCTGTCCCTGCAACCTCACCGCTGGTGCTACCCGATCGTCGGCTGTGCGCCTTATCGTGGATTTTTCAGCGTCGCCCGTGCCGAACGGGATGCCAGGCGGCTTCAAGCGGAAGAATACGAGGTCTACCTCGGTGGCGTTGCCGCTTACTCTACGCTGGGTTGGTTCGACGACCCTCTGCTCAGCACATTCATCCGCTGGTCCGAGCCGCAGCTGGCTCGGCTCCTCTTTCACGAGCTTGCGCACGGCGTGGTCTGGGTCAAGGACGACGTGGCTTTCAATGAGTCTTTTGCCACCTTTGTTGGCAGGCAAGGTGCGGCGGCGTGGTTCCAGGAGCGCGGGGATGCTCGAGACCTATCCAGATACGAGGCAGATCTGCATCATTGGCAGCGTTTGCTGGCGCTGCTTCGCGCTGCTCGTGAAGCGCTGGCCTTTGTTTACGAAAGCAAGCTGTCCGATGACCGCAAGTCATTTGGCAAAGCGCAGATTATGGGCGCTGTCAGGGCTTGCTATGCGGAGCAGCGTGAAGCCTTTGGTGGTGGCCGCCATGATGCGTTGATGGCGTCGCTGAACAATGCCCTGCTCGTTTCCCTCGCCACCTATCAGGATCTGGTCCCGGCTTTTGCGGTGCTGTTTGCTGAACAGAGTGGCGACTGGTCCGACTTCTTCTCTGCGGTGCAGGCGCTTGCACGTTTGACGCCGGACCAGCGTCTCGCGCGGCTGCGCGCCTCAGCCGATGAGCAGATAGCAGAGGGTCGCGATGACCACAGCGCCGACGAGATTCAGTGCGAAGCCCTCACGAACCATGGTCTCTACCGTGAAGCGCCCGGTGCTGTAGACGACGACGTTGGGGGCAGTAGCCACCGGCAACATGAAAGCGCATGAAGCGCTCATGGCGGCGGGTATCATGAACAGCTTCGGGTCCATGCCTGCGCCCAAGGCGCCGGCGGCCAGAATCGGCATGAGCAGCGTCGCTGTCGCGGTGTTGCTGGTGGTTTCGGTAAGGAAAGTAACTGCCAGACAGATGCACAACACCAGCGCAAACACAGGCAGTGTGGCCAGCCCGGACACGAGGCGGCCGATGGCTTCGGATAGGCCCGACTGAGTAAAGGCCTCAGCAATGGCGATTCCGGCGCCGAACAGGATCAACATACCCCATGGAATCTTGGTGGCTGTCTCCCAGTCCATCAACCGTTCACCGCGCCCGTCCGGGACCAGGAACATGGCGGTGACGGCAATAAAGGCCACCATGTAGTCGCTCGAGTACACGACGCCAAGCAAGTCACTCCAACCGCCCAGGGGTTCTTTTCGAGTGATCCACAGAAATGCGGTAATTGCGAAGATCAGCAGCACCCGGACTTCTGCCGGTTGCCAGGCGCCGACTTCGGGCATCTGGGGGGCGGCGTGGTGACCGAGCCGACGGGTCAACCACAGCCCGACAAGCGGTAGCATTACCAGAACGACGGGAATTCCCCAGAGCATCCAGCCGGCAAAGGTAATCCTGCTGCCTACCAGCTGCTCATAGATGCCCATGAAGATCACGTTGGGTGGCGTGCCGATGGGCGTACCTATACCGCCTACGCTAGCCGCGTAGGCCACCCCCAGCAGCAGGGGTGTGGCCAGGTCCGGGTCTTCAGATTTCTCCAGCACCGCCATGGCCACGGGCAGCAGCATGAGGGTAGTCGCGGTGTTGGATATCCACATGCTGAGCAGCGCGGATGCCGCCATGAATCCAAAAACCAGGCGCCGGCTGCTGTTCCCGCCGAACGCGCGCACCATGGTGAGGGCGATCCTTCGATGAGCGCCATTGCGCTCCAGCGCGGTGGACAGAATGAACCCCCCGAGCATCAGTAGAATGAGGGTGTGCCCATAGGCGCTGGACACCTCGGCGGGGGTCAGCACGCCCAGCATTGGCAAAAGGGCGAGGGGCACCAGGGAGGTGGCTGGGATCGGGATGGGTTCGAACACCCACCATACGACGCAAAGCACCGTCGTGCCCAGCGTTATGGCAGCCTCGCTGGAAAAATCGGCCGAATACATGAGGTAGCCGGCTAACAGTGCGAGAATGGGGCCTGCGAGCAGCGTGCCCTGCTGGGTTCTGGAGTTGGACATGGCCGCTGCAGGGTGCCAACGACCAGATATGAAAGCAACCGGAGCCTCGGGTAAAGCCAAACATGGGACAGAGTTTCTACTGGTACGATCTGGAAACCTCGGGTATCGATGCGCGCTGGGATCGTATCGTCCAGTTTGCGGGCTTGCGTACCGATGCCAATCTGCAGGAAGTAGGTGAAGAGTACTGCACCTATGTCCAGCTTGCCGATGATGTTCTGCCGAATCCGGACGCCGCGTTGGTAACCGGTATCACGCCGGAAACTACCCATTCTAGGGGGGTCAGCGAATGGCAGGCGTTGCGGCAGATCTATCAGCACTTCAGCGTCCCCGGGACCTGCGTCGTCGGTTACAACAGCCTGCGATTCGATGACGAGTTCATGCGCCACGGTTTTTACCGTGCGCTCATGGACCCCTATGCCCGAGAGTGGCAGAACGGGAACTCCCGCTGGGACATTATCGATCTGGTACGGGCCACCGGGGCGCTGCGCCGGGACGGCATTCGCTGGCCTACCGACGAGGAAGGGCTGCCCGTGTACAGGCTCGAGCGCCTGACGGACGAGAACGGCCTGGAGCATGGGCAGGCCCATGACGCCATGTCCGACGTCCGCGCAACGCTGGCGCTGGCCAGGCTGATTCGTGCACGGCAGCCGAAACTCTTTGACTACTATTTCAATGCCCGGTCGAAGAGACAGATACGTGCCCTTCTGGAGCCGTTCGGAAGCCGGCTGTGCGTGCACGTCTCCGGAATGTACCCGCGCAAGCAGTTTGGCACGGCGCCGGTCATGTCTTTATGCCGACATCCGCAGAACAGCAACGCCATCGTTGTCGCCGATCTCAGCAGGGACGTCGAATCCCTGATCCAGTGGCCCGAAGACCGCATCCGAGAAGCGCTCTTCAAGGCTGACAATCCTGAGCGCCCGCCGCTCAAGGAGATTCGCATCAACCGCTGTCCCTTTGTCGCCGGTATTGAGGTGCTTACCGAAGAAAACTGGTCGCGTCTGGGTTTCGACCCGAAAGTGATTCAGGAACGCCAGCGGCGGCTGAGCAAGCCGGGCATCGCGCAGAAGCTTATGCGCGTCTACCGCAAGCCCAAGTTCGAGGCTGCCCCGGATGTTGAAGCCGCGCTTTACGACGGGTTCCTTGACGAAGCCGACAAGGCGCGCTGTCGCAGCCTTCAGGCGGCGCTGGTCGAAGGTCGGTGGGTGGATCTGGATTATGCCGATGCCCGGCTCAAGACGTTGGCCGGCCGACTCAAAGCCCGAAGTTTCCCGGAGCTAATGAGCTCGGACGAGCGCGCTGACTGGCGGGACTTCGTCGCCGGCAAGCTCAGCGCCGGCGATGTTCCCTGGCTGACCCTGCAACGATTCGAGCAGCGGTTGGATGAGTTGCAAGTCGCCGGGGTGGCGCACCTGGGTTCAGCCGCCGCTGCCCGCGCCGAGGGAATCCTGCGCGGGTTGCGTGATCACGCCCGCCGGATTAGTGAGGCGTACAGACCATGACCGCTGTTTCGCAGTCTGGTGGACAGGAACAACGGGCAGAGGAAGTCTGCGTCGAGTTCTGCGATGTTGAAAAATCTTTCGGCAGCGAACAGAAGATTCTGGACGGCATAAGCCTGCGTCTTCCGGCAGGCACTACCACCGCGGTGGTAGGGGAGAGCGGCAGCGGTAAAACAACCTTGTTGCAGCTGGTCAACGCGGTGCTGCGACCTGATGCCGGCGAGGTCCGCGTTTTCGGTCAACCGATACCACAGGATGATCTGGTGAGCTTCCGTCGTGGCATCGGCTACGCGGTGCAGGGTGCCGGTCTGTTTCCGCATCTCAGCAACCGGGAGAACGTCGAGCTGCTGGCGAAGTTGGCCGGATGGTCGGCGTCTCGGCGAGAGGCGCGTTATCTACAGCTGCTTGGCATGATGGGTTTGGACGACGAGATCTCAGACCGCTACCCCCACACGGTTTCCGGCGGTCAGCAGCAGCGGGTTGGCCTGTGCCGGGCGTTCATGCTGCAGCCCCGTCTCCTGCTGCTGGACGAACCTTTCTCTGCGGTAGACCCTATTACCCGAATAGGTATCTACCAGACCTTTGCGCAGGTCAAGGCGCGTGAAGGGGTGAGCGCGCTGCTGGTGACGCATGATATGCGCGAAGCAGCGAGGCTCGCCGACTACCTTGTGATCCTGGCGAGGGGCCGGGTGCTGCAGGAGGGTGCGGTTAGCGATGTCATCGCAGCGCCGGCCGATGACTACGTTCGGATGCTGGTAAAGGAGCAGCTTTGATCCGCAGAGCCCTGCCTCGTTTGCGCGGCCTGCGGTGCAGACTGGCTGCCACTGAGGTAGCGTGCGTCCTTGCGCGGGCTTTCGCAATAGGTCTTCTTGGCGCGGCTGCAGCTTCCGCTGCCGCGAACGATCCGGTCCGTGTCGGCAGCAAGAATTTCAATGAGTCTTACCTGCTTTCGGAAATAGCGGCTCAGCTGCTGGAGCACAACGGCTTCAGCGTGGAGCGACGCTTTGGCCTTGGCGGCACGCTCATCTGCTACGAAGCTCTGCGCAATGACGAGATCGATCTGTACATTGAATATTCGGGCACCATCAGTCAGGCGATTCTGAATCTTTCTCTCGACGCCGGCCTTGATCAGCTGCGGGATGCACTGGCGCCCTTTGGTCTGCAGCTGCAGGCGCCTTTAGGGTTCAACAACACCTATGCCATGGTGGTCAAACGTGCCGTTGCCCGCAGTCTGGGATTGACGACGATTGGTGACCTCGCCGCTCATCCGGAGCTGAAGGTGGTAGTGAGTCACGAATTCCTCGAGCGCCAGGACGGTTGGCCGGGCCTGGCGCTGACTTACGGTCTCGATCCTGCGGTGACCGGTATCGAGCATGGGCTCGCCTATCAGGCGCTGGACGACGGCGCTATCGACGTGACGGATGCTTACTCCACGGACGGTGAGCTTGTTCGTTACGACCTCGCAGTGCTGCAAGATGATAGAGGCTATTTCCCCGACTATCTTGCGTTGCCGTTGTTGCGCGCTGATGTGCCGCTCGATGTACAGAACGCGCTGGCTCGGCTGGCCGGGCGGTTGGATGACGCACGCATGCAGGCGCTGAACGCCGCAGTGGTATTCGAAGGTCGAACGTTCGCAGACGTCGCCGGCGCGTTCTTGAAAGAGGAAGGGCTGGCAGAGGGCTCAGATGCCGGAGACGTTTTCTGGCACGATCTGGCCAGGAACACCTTGCAGCACTTGAAGCTGACGTCACTGGCCCTGGTCGGGGCTGTCATTGCAGGTGTGGGTCTGAGCCTGGTGGTATTCCGCAATCGCGGGCTGTCTCAGGTGCTGCTCTATTTTTGCGGGTTACTGCAGACCATTCCTTCCATCGCCTTGCTGGCTCTCATGATTCCACTGTTCGGGATTGGCGTGGTGCCGGCCATCTTCGCGCTGTTTCTTTACTCGCTGCTGCCCATATTGCGCAACACGGTAACCGCCCTCACCACTCTGGACCCGACGCTAATCCGGGTGGCGCTCGCCATGGGGATGACCAACGGGCAGCAGCTGCGCTGGATATACGTTCCGCTGGCACTGCCCAGCATGCTGGCGGGTATCCGCACCGCGGCCGTTATCAGTATCGGCACAGCGACTCTGGCGGCTTTCATCGGCGCGGGCGGCCTCGGCGAACCAATCGTTACCGGTCTCGCTCTCAATAATGTGGGGCTGATACTTCAAGGAGCGGTGCCTGCTGCTCTGCTTGCCGTTACCACCGAACTGCTGTTCGAGGGCATCGAGCGAGCAGTGTTGCCTGGACATCTGCGGGCCAGCTTGTGAGCTCGAATTCCGGCGCCTGCCGAGCCCGCATCAGGCAGGCGCGTCATTGCGAATCCAGCGTCTCCAGATAGGCGTTGTAACAGCAGCGAGCCGGGTCGAAGTCGATATCCGTAGCGGGGTCCTGGAAGAGCGCCAGGTGCCAGGTACGGGTGCCTTGCTGTGCGCTTTGGATCTGTTCCGCCGCTGCCACGCTGTCTGACCAGGGAAAAGGCTCCGAGCCGAAATAGTCGGCGGGAGAGTCGCCGGAGAGCAAAGCCAGCAGCGTGCCCGACGCCAGGCCGTTGACGATTGACTCGGGGGCATGGTGGCGGCGAGCCAGGTCCAACTGCTGTTGTCGTTCCCGGTCATCCAGCAGTACCAGCCGCACAACGGTTCCATCGGCTCGCAGCATCAGAAATCCGGGCGGATCATTGACCAGGTAATATTCCACCAGCTGATGCTCGGCGATGAGTTGCTTTACCCTGCTGGCGATGGCGGGATCGACGAGAAACCCCGGCGGGTTGATGGCGAGCGCGTTCTGCAGCCGGGCCGTGTACTGGCCGAAATACATCTGTTGCAGTTCTTCTATGAACGACAACAGCTTGTCTATAGCGGTAGCCGTATGCTTCGGAATGAAACGGTGAATCAATCCTGCATTGAATGCTTCTACGGCGAGTTTCTCGTCCGCGACGCCAGTAAGCATAGCTTTACGGATGTACGGATCCCTGACTCCCGCACAGAACTGGAGCCCGTCGACCGAGGGCATGGCGTAGTCGACCAAAACCACGGAGATCCGTTCGAAGCGTTCACGATGATTGATCTCTTGCTCAATGATGCTCAGATCAAGATGAATCACAGGATCCTGGTCGGAGCCGTGCTCCATGCTGAAGCAGCGATCTACAAGCGGCGGTAGAGAGAGCTTGCGGTTGACGAGATCCAATGCTAGCTGGGGGTCCGTAAAACCGCGGAAAGCCAGCGTCTCCGGGATTTCGAGAGAGAGGCTGCGGAGAAACGACTCGTTGTCGTCCACCAGGCAGACGGTGGTGGGATGAAAGTAGGGTGGCAGCGACAAGGTTTCGATCATGGCGCGCTATGAAAGCAGTTCCAGAAGCGCGGCGCGCTTGACCGCCGGCAGCGCTCGGACGCGGAGAATTAGACGCGTTTCTTCCGGACTGATGTCGCGAGAGAACATCTGCTGCATCTGCTCGTGCATCGCCGGTGCCAGCGCGCGCTGCTCCTCAGCGTCAGGCAGACCGCTGAAGGAGAGGTGCAGTCGCGCTACAATGTCCGAGTTGATACTTCGTCGATAGTAGCCGGCGGACTCGGCGAGCATGTCTCGCATGTACAGGGGCAGGCGCACGAGGTACTTGTAAGATCTTTCTTTCTGCATCCGAGCAGCCCCCCGGCCGAGTCCCAGTTCGTGCGACATCGGAGGTGATGCTGCACGATGATCTGGTCAATACGTTTGACTCAATGTACCGAGCTGGGAATCTGTGAACAAGAGATGGCAATCTGATATCGGACCTGGGTCATGCAACCACTGATCAAAGACAATGTGCGTCTGGCGGCGACTATCCTTCTGGTTCGTCAAGCGCCCTCCGGTCCGGAAGTCTTCATGATGCAACGGCCCGGCGGGGTCGACTTTCCGGACCTGCACGTCTTTCCAGGGGGCAAGGTGGACCAGCAGGATTTTGTCCCGGATATGGTGGAAGGGTTCGATGATATGGACGCCAGCCGTCTGCTCGGGCTGTCTGCCGGCGGTCTGCGTTACTGGGTCGCTGCCATTCGTGAATGCTTTGAAGAGTGCGGGGTTTTGCTGGCTTACCGGGAAGGTAAACCTCTGCGGTTATCCGGCCTCGAAGAGGTGGCGCGCTTCGAAGCCTACCGAGAGCGCCTTATCAGCAATGCGCTCAGTCTCGAGGACATCTGTCGCGCCGAAAATCTCCGACTGGCCGTTGACCGTGTTACCTACTTCAGTCATTGGATAACGCCGGAACAGGCGCCGCGACGTTTCGATACCCGCTTTTTCATTGCCGCAATGCCTCCGGAGCAGGTTACCGTTGCTCATGCGAGGGAGAGCGTGGCGGACGAGTGGGTTCGTCCGCGGGATGCGCTCCAAGCCGGAGATGCGGGCAGCTGGCAGATGATAGCGCCCACCATCGTCACGCTCGCCAGCATCGCCGAGTATCGGCATGTTCAGGAAATGCTTGGGGCGGTTCTTGCGGAGCAGCACATTGGCGAGTTGACTGACGACCTGCGTCGACAGGGAATGCAGCGCTTGCGATGAGCATCCTGCTGGCCATAGAAGGTCTTCGCAAGGCTTATCTGGACGGCGGGATAAAGCGCTGGGTTCTGAACGATACCTCGCTGACTCTCCATGCTGGTGAGGTTGTCGCGCTGTGCGGACCGAGCGGATCCGGCAAGACCACGTTGATGAATCTCGTGGCAGGCCTTCTCGAGCCGGATCAGGGGCGCATCGCTCTGCATGTAGAAGCCCAGCAGCTGCTGATCTCTGATATGGGGGTTGCCGAACGAGCCCGCGTTCGGCGCAGGCATATGGGCTACGTTTTTCAGTTTTTCAATCTGGTGCCAACGCTTAACGTGCGTGAGAACGTGTTGCTGCCACTGGAACTCAATGGGCGAAGCGATTTGGCGGCCGCCGCGCTTGCGAGGTTGTCAGCGTTGGGTCTGAACTCGCATGAACGGCAGTATCCCGAGCAGCTTTCCGGTGGCGAGCGCCAGCGAACGGCTATCGCCCGGGCGTTGGCTCACGAGCCGACGCTGGTGCTGGCTGATGAACCCACTGGCAATCTCGATGCCGAGAATGCCCATCGCGTGGTGGAACTGCTCTGGCGCGAGGTTCGCGCTCTTAACAGCGGGCTCATCATCGCCACGCACGATGAGTCGATCGCAGCGCGTGCAGATCGGGTGATCCGGTTCAGCCAATGATGCTACTGGTGAAGAGCCAGATGCGTTTCCTGCTGCGGGTACCCTGGAGCGCGCTTACCGCTCTTGTGGGCCTGACGCTCGGCGTTGCTTCGGTAGTTGCCGTTCACCAGATCAGCACCGGAGTCGACAGCTCTCTTCGAGATACCACCCCGCCACATCTGACGGAGTTGTCGCATCTGCTGGACTTTCCCGGGCTTGATACGGAGGGTTACTTCTCGCTGCGCAGACGCTGGCGGCTTGGTGAGTATCCGGAAATTTCGGCGATCGTACCCATCGTGGAGGGTCAGGCGATCCTGGCGGGTAGGTCGGTGACGGTGATCGGTGCCGACTGGCTTGCTCTTGGCATCCGCTCAAGAGGGGGTTCAGGGGCCATCACATCTGAGGGTGGCCTGCCTGTGATTGATATGCTTGCAGAGTCCGAGGTGCTGGCTGCGGTGGAGCTTGGGCTGGCCGAGGATCAGCAATTCACGGTTAACGGGCGAAAGTATGCGGTGGCCGGCGTGCTCGAAGGGAATCTCGGGCCGGTGCTGTTTGCAGATATTGGTGTTGCCTACGAACTGCTTCAGCTATCGCCGCAATCGTTGTCCTACATCGGTATCCGGATCAAGGATTCATGGTTCTCCTGGCGGGCCGCGATGGAACAGTTGATGCCTGGCCTATCCGCCGGGCTTCCCGATCCGGCAGTACCCGAGGCTCTTGCCATAGATTGGGCGGTCCGGCCGGTGGCTTATGATCTACCCAGTGTCGGCTTTGCACGGTCCGTGCTCTTCAATCTCGGCGCCCTGGGATCGCTGGCCCTCATCGTTGCCTGGTTTCTTATCTATCAGGTTGCGGTCATCTGGCTGCGCCGCCAGCAACTGTTGATTACCCGGCTGGGCGCGCTGGGCGTTCGTCCGGGTGAATTTCTTGCCGGGTTTCTGCTCAGCTTTGCTGTTTTCGGACTGATGGCCACGGCTCTGGGCATTGCGCTTGGCCAGGCGCTTTCCGGAGTGCTGGTGCGGCTCTCGACGGCTGGCTATTCAGATGTGGCAGGGTCACCGGAACTGGGCCCCTGGATTGTCGGCAAGGCGGCGGTTTCCGGTCTCGGAGTCTGCATCGTAGGCGGTTGGGCCGCCTTTTCAAGGGAGTGGTTCGATGTCCGTTTGCGACGCTGGCAGGTCCTCTTGCTGACGGCTTTTCTAGTCGCTCTGATTGTCATGGGCACTGCCATAGAGGGCACCGGCCTATTGGGCGGATTCGCGAGCATTCTTGCCCTCAGCCTGCTTGCGGTCATGGCGTTGACCTTCCTGTTGCGCCTGTGCCGGCCATTGAGCGAGCATCTTGGTGGCAGAGTCCTGCTGCGAATGGGGCTGCGTGATGCTATTTGGTATCCCCGTGTCATCGGCGTTGCTCTGGCAGCGCTGACGCTGGCGGTGGCCACCAGCATTGCGATCGGGCTGATGGTGGAGAGCTTCCGCCTTGATTTCGTGCGCATGCTCGACATCAGGCTCGCCGGGGATCTTTACCTCCGTGGCGAGCCGCGGGAGATTTCTCAAGCGCGCCTATGGCTCGAAGCGCAACCCGAGGTGGTTCGCGTCACGGCTTCCGGGGTTGCCCGTGGTCGGGCTGGTGGCCGCCCCGTGGAGTTGAGCTACGCCGACTATGACGCCGGACAGATGCAGCGCTATGGTTACGACAAAGCGCTGGGCGACAATCAGACCCTCATCAGCGAGCGCTTGTCCCGCCAGGTTGGGGCCGGTGCCGGCGATCTCCTTGAAGTCGCTGGGGGCGAATTCGAAGTCGTCCACGTTTTCCCTGGTTTCGGCGATCCGGTGCCTCGCGTGCTCGTCAGTCTGGCGGCAGTTCGTGAGTTGGGGCTGACGACGGCTTTTGACCGTCTCAGCGTGGAATTAAGAGACGGAGCGAATGCGGTCCCCCAGCTGGGGGGGCAGCAGGGGACTCTGTTGGGGGACCGTCTGGGCGACCGCTTTGCTGCGCTGAACGTGCAGAGGCGGGACGGTATTCGGAAGCTGGCACTGCAGATCTTCGATAGAACCTTTGCTGTCACCCAGGCACTGACGCTGCTGGCGATGGCGATCGCCGTGGTGGGTATGTACATCGCGCTCACAGCGCTGCGGTTGACTCAGGGACCTACTCTGCAGCTGCTCAGCTTTCAGGGGGTGACGTCTCGGGAGCTGCTGGGATTGTCCGCATTGCGTTCCCTCGCCCTTGGAGGTCTTGCTCTGCTGCTGGCGTTGCCGCTGGGTATTGTGATGGCCTGGGTACTCTGTCGAATCATCAATCCCAGGGCTTTTGGCTGGACTGTCGAGCTGCAGTTTCCGCTCAGCGGATGGCTTCCCCCTTTGCTGCTGGGGCTGTCTGCTGCGTTGCTTGCAGGTGTGTTGCCGGCTCCCAGGGAAAAGGGAGATCTCGATGCGGCCGCGTAGCTCAGCGAACGCCCCCTCCGGTTTGAGCAGACGTTATTGCGCCCACCTTTTAGCCCTGCTGGGAGCTAGCCTGGCCGGGGTAACGGTGTCGGCGGCTCAGTTGCAGCTGGAATCGGTGCTCGGTGACTCCGCTCTTTCCGGTCGGCCTGGGACGTTTGTGCGGGCGGAAACCGCTCGTCCGTTCGTTTTTCCCGCTGATCACGGCCCCCACGAGAGGTTCCGAAGCGAATGGTGGTATCTGACCATGAGCCTTGAAAGTACCGACGGAGCGCTTTTCGGAGTCCAGTTCACGGCGTTTCGACAGGCACTGCGTGCGGGTGCAAGTGCGGGTGCAAGGGCAAGTGAGAATAGATTATCAGCGGGGCCGTGGGCGGGTAATCAGCTGTATCTGGCTCACCTGGCGGTCACCGACGTTACCGGTAACCTGCACGTGGAAGAGGAGCGTTTGTCCAGGGCACATCCGAATCTTGCCGGGGCCAGGTCTGACCCGTTCCGGGTCTGGGTCGACGGCTGGTCGCTGTATGCGCCGGAACGGTCGGATAGTGAGGGAGCAGCAGGTGCGGAGTTTTCTCTGCCGGCCTTTGCATTGCAAGGCCGCGCCGATAAGTTCGACGTTCAACTCTCCCTGGTGCCTGCCAAAGAGCTCGTGCTTCAGGGGGATGAGGGTCTCAGTCGGAAAGGTCCCGATCAGGCCTCCTACTACTATTCCATGACCCGCATCGCGGCCCATGGCACGCTGCGAATGGGCGAGCAGACGCATCAGGTAAGCGGTAACGCATGGCTTGACAGGGAATGGAGTACCAGCCTCCTGTCGTCACGCCAGGAGGGCTGGGACTGGTTCGGCCTGCAACTGGAGGGTAACGAGGAGCTGATGGTTTTTCAGCTGCGTCGTAAAGACCGATCCCGTGACCCCTATGATCAGGGACTATGGGTTTATCCGAACGGTGACAGCCAGCGACTCGAGGCCGCAGATTTCGACCTCCAGCCTCTGCGATACTGGCGTGATGATTCAGGTGTTTCCTGGCCGGTGGAATGGCGCGTGGTGGTGCGACTGCCAGCTGGCGAGCGTCGTTATCGGATTGAAGCAGCGGTAGAGGACCAGCGCATGGATACGCTGCTTACCTACTGGGAAGGTTTGGTCCGCGTCCGGGATGATCAAGGCAGGGATATGGGCAGGGGCTATATGGAGTTGACAGGATATGAGTGACGATCTGGATTGGCAGCTTGAAGATCAGGCCTACGGCCCTGATCTGATACTTTTCAAGGCGCGTTACGACAATCTTCGTCATCCAACCAGTGGGGACGTGCTGCGTCGGCTGGTTCTGGAGTCAGTGGACTGGGTCAACATGGTGGCGCTCGATACGCAAGGCCGCTCCATAATGGTGCGCCAGTACCGCTTTGGCGTGGCTTATACCACCCTTGAAACCCCGGGTGGCATGGTTGACCCTGGGGAAGATGCCCTGCAGGCGGCGCAGCGGGAGCTTCGCGAGGAAACGGGTTACACTGGCGGCGTCTGGCACTACCTGGGTGCTGTGGAGCCGAACCCGGCGTTCCACGATCATCTCTGCCATCATTATCTGGCCCTCGACGTTGAACCCACGCATGATCAGGATCTTACTCAGGGAGAGGCCATTCGGGTGGAGCTCATGACACAGACGCAGATTGCGCAAGCCGCCACAGATGGAGAGATACGTCATGCCCTGGCCCTTTCGGCTCTGGCGCGGGTCTTCGATCTGTGGCCCCGACCCTTCACGCATCCTGGGTCACAGCCCTTCGACAGGCGCTGATCGGGTCCGGATCGGGAAGGTGGGTGTCGAAGACGCTCACAGCGACTTTGGTCAGCCATCTAGGATCGATGTCAAAAAGAGTTCACAATCCGACGACCGGGGGCAGAGAGGTAGCTGGGTACCTATGAGCGAAAGGAACGCAATGGAGATTGAGACCTTGCCTGGGACTTCCGCGCTTGCGACCTATGGTCGCGAGGATACTCAGCTCTCCGGGTCTGCGATTCTACTGGTGGATGACAAACCCGAGCTGCTCAACAGCCTGCATCAGCTCGTGACGCTGCACGGCTACCAGGCGGAAAAGGCGTTGGGTGGACGGGAAGCCCTCGACAAGCTGGCGCGCGAGACTTACGACGTGGTGCTGCTGGATCTGATTATGCCGGGGGTCAGCGGCCACGATGTTCTCGACTACGCGGCCAAGCAGGGCCTGGAATGCAAGATCATCGTTGTCAGCGGCGATTCCAGCTTCAGCGGCGTCAAGCATGCGCTTCATTGCGGCGCCTTTGATTTCATCAAGAAACCCTACGAGGCTGGAGAGTTGATCTCCACGATGGAAACCGCCTTGCGTCAGCGACGTCTCGAATTACAGAACGTCGATATGGAAGAACAGCTGCGTGAGTCTGAATCTCTGCATCGGTTCATCGTCAACAGCTCCCCGGATCTCGTCTACATGCTGGACCGCAATGGCTGCTTCACCTTTCTCAATGACCGGGTCGAGTCGCTGCTCGGATACCGCAAGGACGAGCTGATCGGCCGCCACTACAGCGAGATCATCGATGACGATTACATCGACGTTGCCCGCAACGTCTTCAACGAACGGCGCACGGGGAATCGTGCCGTCGTCAACGTCGAGATCCGTCTGAAAAGCCGCCTACGCAGCCGGGGTATGCACTTTCCTCACGCCCAGAGCGTGTGGATGGAGCTCAGCGCGATGGGCGTTTACGCAAATCCCAAAGAGCGCACGCGGAAGAACTTTACCGGCACCTATGGCACGGCCCGAGATATCAGCGAGCGTAAAGAAGCCGAAGAGGTCATAAATTTTCAGGCCTACCACGATTTATTGACCCACTTGCCCAATCGGGCTCTGCTGAAGGATCGCCTGTCTCTGGCCATCGCTCAGGCACGTCGCAACAAGCGCAAGCTGGCGGTGATGTTTCTCGATCTTGACCGATTCAAGGTGGTGAACGATACGCTTGGTCACTCCATCGGTGACCGGTTGCTGAAAGCGGTTGCCAACCGGCTGCAGAGCTGCCTGCGCCAGGGTGACACGCTGTCCAGGTTTGGTGGCGACGAGTTCACCCTGCTGCTGCCCGAGGTACGTACGCGGGACGATGTGGTTGTCATCGCCACCAAGATTCTGGCTCGTCTCAACACGCCGTTTCTTATCGATGGTCACGAGCTCTTCGTCGGTGCCAGTATTGGCATTGCCATGTACCCGGAGGCCGGCGATAGCGGCGAGGCTTTGATTCAGAACTCCGATATCGCCATGTACCAGGTGAAAGGCCGCAGCAAAAATGGCTATCAGTTCTTCTCTGAGGAGATGAATCATCAGTATTCCACGCGACTGTCCCTGGAGAGAGAGCTGCGCAACGCGCTGACCCGCCACGAGCTGATCGTCTACTACCAGCCGCAGGTGGCATTGGGTTCAGGAATGATCACCGGCGTCGAGGCGCTGGTGCGCTGGCAGCACCCAAGGCAGGGCCTGTTGGGTCCCGAGGTGTTTCTTCCGCTGGCGGAGGAAACCGGCATCATCATGCAGCTCGACGAGACTGTTCAACGCCAGGCCTTTGCGGACGTCGCCCGCTGGCGTGAGCAGGGGTTCGAGAGTCTGTGCCTGTCCGTGAATCTTTCTGCGCAGCAGCTCGAACAGGATAACTTCGTGAACCGGTTTCTTGGCCATGTTCAGATGGCCGGGTTGGATCCGGAAAGCCTGAAGCTGGAGATCACGGAAAACACCCTCATGCGGGATCTCGAAATCATCATTCCCAAGCTCCGTGAGCTGCGGCGTCAGGGGGCACGCATCGCTATCGACGATTTCGGCACCGGTTACTCCTCTCTGAGCTATCTGCAGCAGTTTCCCATTCACACGCTCAAGATAGACCGCTCCTTTGTCTCCGACATCCGCGCGGAAGAAGGCGACGCCAGCATCATCGACGCGATCGTAGCTATGGCCCGGGGTCTGAAGCTGGACCTCATCGCGGAGGGTGTGGAAAATTGCACTCAGTTGCGTTATCTGGGCGCCCAGGGATGTCGCGAAGTGCAGGGTTTCTTCTTCAGTCGGCCGGTACCGGCTCGGCAGATGACTGACCTTCTCAATCGCAACGGCTATCGCGAGCTGGTTTTGGCCGAAACCACAAATTCCTCTGCCACAGTCTGAAGCAAAGCGTGAAGGGATTTACCACCAGGATCGTCCACAGCGATCGACAGGATAGTATTGAGCACGGCTCGTTGCACAAACCCGTGCACGCAACCGTTGCTTATGGCTACGAAGATGCGCGAGACCTGGCTGCGGTCTTTCAGGGCACCCAGCCGGGGTACACCTATGGCAGACAGGTCAATCCCACGGTAGAAGCGCTGCAATCCAAGATCAGTGGTATGGAAAACGGGCTGCAGACGGTGTGTTTTGGTACCGGCATGGCGGCTATCGGCACCATGCTCTTTGCTCTGCTGCGCAATGGTGATCACTTCGTTTCAAGCGCGTTCCTTTTCGGTAATACCAATAGCCTTTTCAACAGCTTTGCCGCGCACGGTGTGGATGTCAGTTTTGTCGACGCCACCAGCGTTGATGCCGTGGCCCAGGCCATCAACGAGCGCACTCGGCTGGTGTTCGTCGAGACCATAGCCAATCCCCGTACGCAGGTGTCCGACCTCGCGGGCGTCGGCCGGTTGTGTCGCGAACGGGGGCTGGTGTACGTGGTGGATAACACCATGACCTCCCCTTACCTGTTTCAACCGGCTGCGGTCGATGCAAGCCTGGTGGTCAACAGCCTCACCAAGTATATAGGCGGTCACGGCAACGCGCTGGGTGGCGCGATCACCGAGATGGGGCGCTTCGACTGGTCGACGTTCTCTAATATCTACGATACTTACCAGACCGGCGCGCCGGAAAAGTGGGGCATCACACAGATCAAGAAGAAGGGGCTCAGAGATTTTGGCGCGGCGCTGGGTCCGGAAGCGGCCCACCACATTGCCGTTGGCGCGGAAACGCTTGCGCTTCGAATGGAGCGTCAGTGTGCAACCGCGATGGCGATGGCGAGTTATCTCGAGTCGCACGACAAGGTTAAGCGTGTCTATTATCCCGGGTTGCCGAGCCATCCGCAGCACGGACGGGCGGAGGCTCTTTTTCGTCACCCTGGCGCGCTTTTCAGCTTCGAGCTGACAGCGGAAGTGGATATCTGGGCTTTTATGAATCGCCTGGAGGTTGTCGTGAAGTCCAGCAATCTGGGAGACAATCGAACCCTGGCGATACCCGTCGCGCACACCATCTATTTCGAGATGGGCCCGGAGCGCCGCGCCAGCATGGGTATAGACGACTCACTGATTCGGATATCCGTTGGCATAGAGGATACGGACGATCTGCTGAGCGATCTTCAGCAGGCACTGGAGGGCTGAAGCTGGAGTGCTGAACTATGGGGCGACTCGAAGGTAAGGTGGCGGTTATCACCGGCGGTGCCGGTGGCATCGGAGCGGCGGCGGGCGCTTTGTTTGCTGCTGAAGGCGCCGACGTGCTGCTGGTAGATCTGGATGAATCTGCCCTGGTGGAGGTCGTGCAGCAGATCGGCAGCAACAGGGTGAGCCATTGCGTGGGAGATGTAACCCGGGCGGAGGATAATCGTGCCATGTTCGGGTGTGCGACCGAACGTTACGGCGGCGTAGATATTTTCCTCGCCAACGCCGGTATCGAAGGTGACGTGAGGCCCATCACCGAACAGGATGAGGCACGCTTCGACCAGGTAATGAATGTTAACGTCAAGGGCGTGTTCCTGGGCTTGCAGTCAGCTTTTCCGGTGCTGCAGGCCCGCGGTGGCGGGAGCGTTGTCATTACCTCCTCGGTTGCCGGGGTGAGCGGCTCGCCTGGAGTTGCACCCTATGTCACCAGCAAGCACGCGGTGATTGGACTCATGCGGTCTGCAGCAGCCGAGGGGGCCCCGCTCGGCATCCGGGTGAACACCGTGAATCCGTCGCCCGTAGAAACAAGGATGATGCGCAGCCTCGAAGAGGGCTTCGCCCCGGGTGCCGGTGCCTCTATCAAGAAAAGCCTTGCTGCCGGCATACCCATGGGCCGATACGGGTCCCCGGAAGAAATCGCCAGAGTGATGCTGTTTCTGGCCAGCGATGACAGCAGCTGGGTGACCGGTTCCGTCTACATGGCCGATGGCGGCAGCACCCTTTGATCCAGCACATGCAAATCGGTCTATAGGAGAAATGGCAGGTACCAACATGAACGACGCGTTGATGGAAACTCGCCTGAATCTGCCGAACCGACGGTCCGGCAAGGTTCGGGATCTCTATGATGTTACCCTGGAGGGTGGTGAGGAAGCGTTGCTGATCGTCGCCACGGATCGCATCAGCGCGTTCGATGTGGTCATGCAGAACGGCCTGCCGGGTAAGGGTATCGTTCTCACTCAGATTTCCAAGTTCTGGTTTGAACACTTTTCCGGCGAGGTGGAGCATCATCTGATCTCGACGGATCCGGCCTCGGTGCCCGGCCTGGATGCGGCTGAGCGCAACCTGCTTCAGGGACGCATGATGCTATGTCGTAAAACCCGGGTTGTACCCATTGAGTGCATCGCGCGCGGCTACATCACCGGCAGCGGCTGGAAGGACTACCAGCGCAGCGGGTCCGTTTGCGGCATTCCCCTGCCGGAAGGTCTGCGCAACAGTGACCGTCTGGCGGAACCGCTGTTCACGCCTTCGACCAAGGCGGAGACGGGCCACGATGAAAACATCAGCTTTGATGAGGGCGTTGCCGAGGTTGGGCGGGAACTCATGAGCTGGCTGCGGGATACCACGCTGGACCTCTACACCCGAGCGCGGGATTATGCTTTCGAACGCGGGATCATTCTCGCTGATACAAAGTTCGAATTCGGTCAGTTACCCGGCCAGAGCACACCGATACTCATCGATGAGATCTTTACCCCGGACAGCTCCCGGTTCTGGCCTGCTGACGAATGGCAACCCGGGCGCGAGCAGCCGAGCTTCGATAAGCAGATCGTACGAAACTATCTGGAAACCGTGGTTGACGCCGGGGAATGGGATAAGACGCCTCCGGGCCCGGTCCTCCCCGCGGACGTGATAGAGCGGAGTATCGCCCGGTATCTGGAGGCCTACGAACGCTTGACCGGCAGCCCCCTGCAGCTGGCCTGAAAACGGCAGATCTGCTCCGGACTCGTGGACTGGGATCGTTATAAATCGCTGTGCGATATGCCCGATGTATTGAGTCGGTGGATGCTCGAGCAGACCCTCGAGCTGCTCGAGCAGGAAGCGCAGTCCGAGGTTGCGCGGGTGTTTCTCGAACAAACCCTGGGCGCAGAGCCGCTGTGTAAACCTGCCGATCACCGCGGAGGCCCGCTCACTGATATGTTCCGATTATCGTTGGCAGCCACCGATGCCGCCGCCATTCTGGATGACGTGACCAGAGCTTCAGCTGCGGGGCGCAGGACGACGGCCACGGCGGGGCGCGGCCTGGGTGGATTTGTCGAGGCCTGGTCGGAGCTGGCGCGCTACCTGATGGAACGAGCCTCTCAGGACAGCGAGGCTGGGGATGCCCGGTCCGTTCCGTAAGCTGCTGGTTGCCAATCGGGGCGCTATCGCGCGGCGGGTAATCCGGGCGTGCGACAAACTTGGCATCCGCTCGGTCGCCGTCTATTCCGAAGCGGATGCGGGTGCACCCTATCTTGCGGAAGCTTCTGAAACCCTGGCCTTGAGCGGTTCGACGGCGGGAGAAACCTATCTGAACATCCCGGCGCTCGTCGACTGTGTGAAGCGCAGCGGCGCTGACGCGGTGCATCCCGGTTACGGATTTCTCTCGGAAAGCGCGGCGTTCGCCGTGGCCATTGAAGACGCCGGTGCAGTATTTGTCGGTCCGTCTCCTCGTTTCCTGGAGATGATGGGTGACAAAATCAACGCCCGAGCGCTTATGACGGAGCTCGGGCTGCCGGTTTTTGCAGGCAGCGGCGCAGTGGCCGACCTGGACGCCGCCCTCCAGGCTGCCGAACGTATCGGGTATCCGATCATGCTCAAGCCTGCGGGAGGTGGAGGCGGGATCGGCATGCGTGCGTTGCGGGATGCCGATGAACTTTCTCGAACTTTCAGCCAGGCTCGAAAGCTGGTGACGGCGGCTTTCGACGATGACACCCTGTTTCTGGAAGCCTGCATCGCTTCGCCGCGGCACGTCGAGATCCAGGTGCTTGGAGATGGCAAGGGCGGCGCCATGCATCTGTACGAACGAGACTGCTCGCTACAGAGGCGGCACCAGAAAGTCATTGAAGAAGCTCCGGCGCCAGGCATCTCGCGACAGGAGCTGGATTTGCTGGCTACCAAGGCTGCGGCTGTCGCCGGCGCTATGAATTACGACAGCGCCGGCACCGTGGAGATGCTGAGAGACGCGGACGGGAAGTTCGGTTTTCTCGAGATGAATACGCGTATTCAGGTGGAGCACGGGGTCACTGAGGCAGTTACGGGTATCGATCTGGTGGCGACTCAGATCGAACTGGCCGCAGGTGGGCGGTTGCCAGAGCAGCCACCGCTGGACGGATTTGCGATGGAGGCCAGGGTTTATTCGGAGGATCCGCGCACCGGCCTGCCCTCTACCGGGCTGCTTTCCCACCTCCGTGTCCCCGACATGTTTGGCGTTAGGATTGACACGGGTTACGCTCAGGGCCAAGCAGTGACCCCATTCTACGATCCGCTGCTGGCCAAGGTGATCGGCTGGGGCACGACGCGAGAGCAGGCCGTGGGGCGCCTGCTGGTGGCGCTCAAAGGTCTGGAGATCCGCGGCGTGCAGACCAATATTCCGCTGCTGGAAGTTGTCCTGCAGGACGACGAGTTTCTCGCTGCGGATCTGGATACGGGGTTTCTCGACAGGCGCCGGTGGCTGCCATTCAAATAACGGAGGGGTTGTGGCCAATATCGACGTAGAGAGCGAGGTTCAGGGCAACGTCTGGAAGGTGGAGGTAGCCGTGGGTGACCAGGTTGCCCAGGGGGACGTGCTGATGATTCTCGAATCCATGAAGATGGAAATACCCGTTGAAGCACCTGCAGCCGGTCGAATTCTGGAGCTCAGAGTGAAACCGGAAGACTCGGTGGCCGAAGACGAAGTTCTTGCCGTTATCGAAACCTGAGCCTGCATGTCACGTTTCTCCGTGCTGAGACGTCAGTTGGATGCTGATGATACGGAGAGAAACCATGCTCTTGAAAATCCAGGCCGCGTCCGGCCTCGTCTTCGCCGTCTCAAAGTGGAACGCCGCGCATATCAGGGCCCTTGGCTTCCACAGCCGGTGAGCACGGAGGAGGATGTCACGGAAAAATCGGCGATGATTGCCGAGGAACTCGGATTCGGGTTCCTGCTGATGCTGGAAAAACTGTCCGCGGCAGAGCGGGTAGTTTCCGTGCTGAGGAAAGCGGTCGGAACCAGTTTTGCCGAGATTACGTCGTCCAGTGAGCAGAAACGGTTGCTGGAACGGATGATCGCCACGGTGTCAGTCGGGGATGCGGAAGGTCTGGTGGCTCTGATGGCTAACGATGCCGTCTTGCTGGCCCATTCCTGCCTGCTCGTGGAAGCCCGTGAGGGTCTCATCAGGCGCATCTACGTGGTCAGAAACCCGCTCAAACTTGGTCACCTGGCGGTTTCCAGTCGTATCAGCCAGGGTACCTCGGACTGAGAATTTCTCCCGGGCCCATGGTAAGTTACGGCATCCGAAAAAGCCGGGATGTACCCTCATGACAGATCTTGTGACCATTGACGTCAAGGCCGGGATTGCCGATGTTCGGCTCAACCGCCCGGACAAGTACAACGCGCTCAGCCCGGAGATGTTCAAGGCCATCATCGAAGCGGGAGAGTCTCTGGCGGGGTCCACTGATGTCCGCGCGGTGGTTCTCTCAGGCAACGGCAGGGGTTTCTGTGCCGGTCTGGACATGGGGAGCTTTCAGGGAATGGCGGGTGGCGGATCCACGGGTGATACCGGTGGCCTGCTGAAGCGCGACGAGCGTCCGGAAAATCATGCGCAACGCCCGGCATACGTATGGAAAAGGCTGCCGGTGCCGGTCATAGCCGCGATTCACGGCGTGGCCTACGGGGGTGGCTGCCAGATTGCGCTGGGCGCCGATATCCGATTCGCCGCGGCGGACGCCAGGATGTCCATCATGGAGATCAAATGGGGTCTCGTACCGGACATGAGTATCACGCAGACGCTGCGAGATCTGGTGCCAATAGACGTTGCTAAGGAACTCACCTTCACGGGGCGGGTCCTGTCCGGAGCGGAAGCTCAGACCCTGGGTCTGGTAACCCACGTATCTGACGATCCGCTCGCCGATGCCATGGCTCTCGCGGAGGAGATCGCGGGCAAGTCGCCAGATGCCGTGCGGGCCGGCAAACTTCTGTACGAGGACAGCTGGCACGCCGACGAGCGCACGGGACTGGAGATGGAGTCGCGGCTGCAGATGGGCCTCATCGGCTCTGCCAATCAGGTGGAAGCCATCAAAGCGAACTTTGAGAAACGCCCGCCAAAGTTTAGTGACGGCTGACAGATACTCGCATGAGTTGGGAACAGGAAGTTCGGGAGATTGAACGCCGACGCCGGCTTGCCAGCCAGCAGGGTGGAAAGACGGGCATCGCGAAGCAGCATTCCAAGGGCCGGCTTACGATTCGCGAGCGCGTAGACGCCCTGCTTGATCCCGGAAGCTTTCAGGAGCAGGGTCGTGCCACCGCTGTTCCCGAGTATGACGACAAGGATGAGCTGACGGGTTACGTGCCAGCCAATTACGTTCTGGGCTTCGGTCGAATCGATGATCGTCGCGTGGTGGTAGGCGGCGAGGATTTCACCCTCAAAGGCGGTTCTCCGAACGCTGCCGGTCTGCGGAAGAGCGTCTATGCGGAACGCATGGCGTCCCGTTATCGCGTTCCCCTCGTTCGCTTGCTGGAAGGCGGTGGAGGCAGCGTCAAAGGCTCGGGGCGCAAAGGTGGCACCGTTGGCGAGCCGGTGTACGCAGAGCCGCGATTCAAGATCATCGCCGATGCCATGGGTCAGGTACCCATCGCCTCTGCCGCCCTCGGTGCGGTAGCCGGTTTCCCCGCTGGCCGTCTGGTGGCGTCTCACTTTTCGGTCATGACCCGCCACACCGCGCAGATTCTCATCGGCGGTCCGGCGCTGGTGGAAAGGGCGCTCGGTGTCCGCTTGACCAAAGATGAACTGGGCGGTGCGGCCGTGCATGCTATGTCGGGCATCGTAGACAACGTTGCCGAGGACGAGTACGACGCGTTTCGACAGATTCGACGGTTTCTCGGTTACCTGCCCGCTAACGTCTGGGAGCGTGCGCCCAGGGTGATCAGCAACGACGACCCGGAGCGAATGGAGCAGGACCTCCTGGACGCAGTGCCTCGTGATTCCAACGCGCCCTTCGACATGCGCAGCATCGTTACGATGATCGTGGACCGGGATTCGTTTTTCGAGATGGGTGCCGCTTTCGGCCCCAGCCAGATCTGCGGGCTGGCACGGCTTGATGGTCAACCGGTGGGGGTGCTTGCCAACGACTGTCGCCACTATGCCGGAGCAATGACGGCTGAGGCGGCGCAGAAGTATCGGCGTTTCGTCGAGCTCTGCGATACCTTCCATCTGCCGGTCGTGAACTTTGTGGATCAGCCTGGTTTCATGATCGGGCCTGAGTCGGAGCGAGCGGGTACGATTCGCTACGGCATGGCAGCGGTGGCTGCGGCGGTCCAGGCCACGGTGCCTTGGGCCTCCATTCAGGTCCACAAAGGCTTCGGCGTGGCCACCGCCGCTCACTACGGCGATGACGCCTATGTTGTCGCCTGGCCCTCGGTGGAGTCGGGTGCCCTGCCTCTGGAGGGTGGTGTCGCGGTGGCTTTCCATCGTGAAATTGCGGCGGCGGAGGATCCAGAGGGCAAGCGGCGCGAGCTGGAGGAAGGCCTGAAGGCGAATCGGTCGCCCTTCCCCAGAGCCGAGTCGTTCGGCGTGCACGAGCTCATCGACCCCCGGGAGACCCGACCCGTGCTGTGTCGATGGATCGACTGGATTCAGCCGCAGCTCGAGACGCTCACGGGCCTGTTCGCTTCCCTATCAGACCGTAAGTCGGGGTTTAGCCGCGTTCGAGGTTGGCCACGGTCAGCATCGCTGCACGGCCTCGCGTTTCTGCTCAGCGAAGCTTCGCCTTGCAATCTACGTGCCTGACGCGAACCCGACACCTGGGATAAAATGCGCGGCTTTGCATCGACAAGAGAGTACGTACCATGAGTTATTCGTTCGAAGGGAAAGTGGCTATTGTCACGGGTGCCGGCGGGGGTCTTGGACGCTGCCACGCGCTTGAGCTGGCTCGGCGGGGTGCCAGGGTCGTGGTCAACGATCTCGGCGGTGCGATGGACGGAACGGGCGGCTCTTCAGAGGCCGCGCTCGCCGTCGTCGACGAGATCAAGCAGGCGGGCGGGGAAGCCCTTGCCAACGGCGGCTCTGTCTCTGACCGGCAGGGCGCCAAAAGCATGGTGAAAGACGCTATGGACGCCTGGGGCCGGGTTGACGTGCTGATCAACAACGCGGGCATTCTCCGGGACAAGTCGTTCGCCAAGATGGCGCTCGACGATTTTCAGGTCGTCTTGGATGTCCACCTGATAGGGTCGGTCAACGTTACCAAAGAGGTATGGCCCATCATGCGCGAGCAGAACTACGGACGCATCGTCATGACCACCTCGCCATCCGGGTTGTACGGCAACTTCGGCCAGACCAACTACGGCGCCGCCAAGCTCGGACTGGTAGGCTTCATGAACTCTTTGAAAATAGAGGGCGCGAAGAACAATATCCACACCAACGCCATCGCGCCGGTCGCCGCGACTCGGATGACCGAGAATCTGATGCCGGAGGACGCTTTGAAGGCGCTCGGGCCGGAGTTGATCACACCCGCGGTGGTCTATCTCTGTACCGAAGATGCCCCCAACGGCGTCGTGGTGCAGGCCCAGGGTGGGAAGTATTCCGTTGCCTGCATCGTAGAGAATGAAGGGGTGGATCTCGGGGTCGACGCCACGGTGGAAGATATCGGGGAAAACTACGCCAGGATATCCGATCTGACAGGGGCCAAACCGCGGGGCATGTTGCAGCTCAACCAGGTCTGATTCAGTCTCCAGGATCTGGTATCGGGCCCGATATCGACCTGGTTTCCGCCAGGACGAATCGCTGCAGGATGTTGCAGAGCTTGGAGTCCGCATCGCAGATGGTAAAGCGGATGCGCTTCACCTCTTCTACCAGATCGGGCATCTGACCAGCGGCTGTCGATGGCCGTCTGTGAGCGCCATAGGTAAAGTCGCCTGTGGTCTTTTTTAAGGATGGGCGCCCAAGCGCCGGTCGCACGGAGGATCACACACTTTGGCTGCAGCGGTACTCACCCTCGTGCTGTCCTTCATCGCCGGCGGAAGCGCCTGGCTGCTGCTGGGGCCACGACTGCCGCTTGCTGAAGCGTCGGAGCAGAACCAGGTGCTGAATCTCGTAGCCTATGTGGCGGTGGTGCTGCCCTTCGCATTTGTTCTGGTGTTCTTCCTCCTGGAGAAGCTGTGACGGGGCGTCCTCTGCGGCTGCCCGTGGCCCCTGAGTCGATCAAGGGGTTTCTCGAGGTGGAGGAGGGTGAGCGTCTGTATCAGCTGGCTCGGGCTGCCAGCGAGCGGGGTCCCTGCCTGGAAGTGGGTAGCTATTGCGGCAAATCCACCCTTTATCTCGGGGTCGCCTGCCGCGAGCGCAATCAACTGCTGTATGCGGTGGATCATCATCGTGGCTCCGAGGAGCATCAACCCGGGGAGGCGTATCACGATGGCGAGCTGTTGGATGAGCGGTCGGGACGGTTGGATTCGTTTCGAGCCTTCCGGGATACGTTGGCCCGAGCGGAGCTGGAAAATACCGTCGTGCCCATAGTGGCTTCCTCGGCGATGGCCGGTCGGCACTGGCTGCATCCTCTGGCGCTGGTTTTTATCGATGGTGGTCACAGCCGGGAAGCGGCACTCAACGATTATCGTGTCTGGGCGCCACATGTTCAGGTGGGGGGCGTTCTGGCCATACACGATATTTTCCCCGATCCTGCGGATGGCGGACAGGCGCCCTACGAGATCTTCGAGCTTGCTCTGGCCTCGGGTCTATTTAAGGCGTTGGACAAGACCCTGACGTTGGGCGTGCTGCAAAGAATCGGGTAGCGAAACGGTTGTGAACAGCTGGCTTGCCGGGGTGAGCGCGTTCAGGGCGTCCGCGGCCAGCAGCACCGCCCCGGCGGTCCAGGTGGGGCGCTCATCCGGCCACATGACGTCATCGGCAAAAGCGTATCCGGTCCACCAGGAGCCATCCTCGGCCTGATACCGGGCCAGCTTGGAAAACAGCTCTCTGGCAGGCCCGCTCGCCCCTGTAGCAAGGCAAGCCAGGGTCAGCTCGCACGATTCAGCGACGGTTACCCAGTCCTGGTCGGCCACGCAGCGGCAGCCCAGGTCCGGCTCTACGAAGGTTTGCCAGCGTTGCGCAAGTCGCCGCCTTGCAGCTTCTCCCTCTATCACTCCGGTCATCACGGGGTAGAACCAATCCATGGAGTAGCGGCTTTTGCTTTCCCAGGTGCGGTCGAATCGCTCGGGGCGGGAACGCAGGGTGGTTCCGAGTTCCGATCGCGCCGCTGCCAGGTGCGGCGCGTTCTCGCCCAGTAAGTCGGCTGCATTGATGGCGCATTCCAGGCTTTTGTAGATAGAGCTGCAGCCCGTTACCAATGCGTCCTTGTTGATGCCGGTACGGGTGTCTAGGGCCCAGTACACCTCGCCGCTCGGAGCCTGCATGCTCAGCACGAAATCCATAGCGCGGTCTATCATCGGCCACATATCGTTAAGAAAACGGTGGTTTCCGGAGATCAGATAGTGATGCCACACACCGGTGGCTACATAGGCGACGAAATTTGTTTCTGCCCGGGTTCCATCAGCCACCGATTCCCCGTCGTAGGCTGCAAGCCACGCGCCATCGTCACGCTGGCGGCCGACCAGCCACCAATACGCGGCTTCCGCTTCATCGATGTAGCCGGCCACAGATAGCCCCATCGCTGCTTCAACATGATCCCATGGGTCGAGCGTGCCTTCTGGAAACCAAGGGATCGCTCCGCTCGGCTGCTGCACCCGGGCGATATATTCCGCGGTGTGCTGTATGAAATCGCTGCTCCTCATGAGGTCTGTGGGTCGTTGCGGATGAAGTACAGGACCACACTCTTTCCCAGCAACGGGTTCAGCAGGCGATCGAGCCATCGGGTGAGTCGGGGGTTGTGCATGAGGTCCCAGACCAGAATGCGGTGATAGGCGCGCACAGGCCAGGCGTCTTCCCCCCGCTTCCACAGCAGGCAGCGCAGCCACCAGTATGGTACGTGCAGGCTGTGGGCCCAGTGGCGGTTTAGAAAGCGCAGATTCTGCTGTTCGACGGCGCCGCGCAGTTCGCGGCTGCGGAATATCCGCACATGGCCGCCCTCTACCTGGTGGTAGGCGTCGGAAAGTTGCCAGCATACCCATTCCGGAAAAAAGCGCGGGACGCTGACAACCAGAAGGCCTCCGGGCTTGAGCACCCGCTGGATTTCCTGAAGCACCCGCCCGTATTCCGGCACGTGTTCCAGAACTTCGGCACAGATGATTTTGTCGAATGTGCCGTCCGCGAACGGTAGCGAAAGGCCGCTGCTCCGAACCCAGCTCACGCCGCTGCCACGCTCATCCGGCAGGCTGAACTGCTCGGCCCGCTCCCGGGCGGTGTTCAAGTCTTTCAACGAGAGATCCAGTCCCACGACCCGGGCGTCGGCCTCCAGGCATGCGGTTATTGCATGCCGACCTTCCCCGCACCCCAGATCGAGAACCCGATCCCCTGGCTGCAGCCGCAGACGCCGGAAATCGACGGTCGTGAGGCTCACGTCAGCACCCGCTGGTAGAGGTCTGTCATCTGGCTTGCTGCTCGAGACCAGGAAAAGGTTTTCTCGATACGGGCGCGACCCAGTTTGCCCAATAGGGCCCGGCTGGCGGGATTCTGAAGCAGGTCACCGATGGCTGATGCGAGGGCATCCGGGTTCCCTGCGGGCACGATTCGACCGGCGTCTGCCACGACCTCGGGCAGCGCGCCGCCGTCCGTAGCGACTACCGGCGTGCCGCAGGCCATGGCCTCGGCCGCTGGCAGGCCGAATCCTTCGTATTCGGAGGGGACCACGGCTACTGCGGAGCTGGCATACAGCGCGCGCATCTCTTCGGCGGAGATGCCGTGCAGGAAACGTATCCGCTCGCGGACGTCAAGGCTGTCGATCAGCCGCTCGGTAACCCCGCCAGGTTTCGGCCGGCCGACAAATGTAAGGCGCAGCTTCGGGAACCGCTGACACAGCTGGGCAAAGGCGGGGATCAGGTGCTGGGTACCTTTCAGCGGCTGGTCTGCACTGGCGGTCGTAATCAGCTGCCACGGATTGCGTGCGATGTCAGGTTCCGGCCGGAAGGCCTCAGTATCAACGCCGTTGTACACGACGTGTACCCGCTGGGGCGAGATGCCGAACGCGCTGCAGATATCCTGCTTGGATCGCTCGCTGACGGTGACCACATGCTGCAGTCGGCGGGCTACTCGTGTCTGCATGTTGAGAAAATTGTGCCAGCGGCGGATCAGCAAACGCTGTTGCCAGTTTTCTGCATGAGTCAGTGCGATGTCCCTGTCCCAGGTGATTGGATGGTGGATTGTCGTTACCAGTGGCAAACCCTGCTGCTGCAACGACTGTACCCCGTAGCTCAAGGACTGGTTGTCGTGCACGATGTCGTAGCGCGTTCCGTGTAGATGAAGCTGCTGGAAATGCCGGTACAGGCGGCGCCCGAAGGTATAGGGTTCAGGAAAGCCACCGGTCAGCATTGAGAACCATTCAAAGGTGTCGGTCATCGAGCGCAGATGTCTCGGCCGTAGCGCTGAGACGTGATTGTTGGCTGCGTAAAGATTCAGCCCGGGCAGTTTCACCAGGCGAACGCTCGGGTCCAGATCCGGGTACGGTTCGCCCGAGATCACGTCTACCTGATGGCCGGCTTCCACCAGGGCGCGCGACAGATATTTCAGGTAGATGCCCTGGCCGCCGCTGAACGGGTTGCTGCGGTACCCCAGAAGTGCGATACGCATTGTTGAGTTGGGCACTTCGTCGGTGCGCAACGCCAGCTCTGACATGTTACTCCCAGGCAAAGCCCTGGATTCTAATGTTCAGGGTCTGGGATGACTACCGATTGCGGATGGAGATGTGAGAAACGGGCTTGCCCGTCTTGGTTCGGTCCAGGTAGTCGTGAAGATTGTTCTCGGGCAGCCACCCGGGTCTGGGGCCGTTGCCGCTGCTCGCGTCACCGCCCTGTCTGGCGTGGACGTGATGAAACAGGTTGGCAATCCACTGCTGCCCTTCCGGAGTTTTATGCAGGTACGCCAGCGACTCGCTGAGGTACGGATACACCCGCTCGTAGAAAAATTCCGGGAAGTCGGCACGCAGCTCTGCCGGATTGGTATAACCGAGCCGGGCAGCTTCACCGGTTTCCTGGAACTCCCAGAACAGTCGTGCCTGCTTATTGACGTAGGCGGGATCGCCCATTTGGCCAATGAGATCTGCTGCCCTAACCAGGGCGCCGAGGGTGTCTACACGTTGATACTGAGATTCGTCGGGTACAGGGAATCGGGTCATGTCGATATATTCCGTCACCACAGCGGGATCTATGACCGGGTCTCTGGCGAACCGCTCTCTGACGAACATACAGCTGCGAGCGACGTGGTAAGGCATCAGGTACGCATCGGTAGCGCCTCGCGGCGGAGATACCCTTGCGCCCTGTTCGTCCGCCAGATAGCTGCCATCGAGATCTTCCTTCAGAAGACCCCGCAAATAGCCTAAATCGTGACAAAGCAGGGCGACCGCCGCTTGCAGCCAGGCCTGGGGAGTGAGGTCTCCGCGGGACAGGATACGTCCTCGCAGAATGGTCATGCCGGCATCGGTGACGAGCATGGTGTGCTCGAGATCGTGGTAGGGGCAGTCGCAGTTGAGCAAGGTTCCCAGCGCGGTGCGGGCTGCGCGCTCCAGCCCGGCGGACAGCTCAGCGTCAAGGCCCGGATACACTTCCCGGTAAGCCTGCTGTGAGTGTGCTACGAAGGCATCTATGAGAACGCGATTGGAATTAAACATGGGCAGCAATCCGTCGGCCTGATAAACAGTGTATCGAACCCAAAACTACCGCTTCGTGCGCCACCACACAAATCTGAATCCGGGTGACATCAGATAGAAACATGAATATTATGCGAGTCAACTCGATATTTCCTGAGCTGAATTCATGGCTCACATCGAACTGAGGCACCTGCGGACCTTGGTCGCGCTGCGAGACACGGGCAGCCTTGTTGAGGCCGCCGAGCGGGTTTTTCTGACCCAGTCGGCGCTTTCTCACCAGCTTAAGGACCTGGAATCGCGGCTCGGCTGTGCGCTGTTCATTCGCAAAACTCGGCCGGTTCGCTTCACCAGCGCCGGGCAGCGACTGCTGCGGCTTGCTGACGAGGTCCTGCCCCTTCTGCACGGTGCGGAGCATGATCTGGCCAGGCTCGCGGGCGGCGAGTCGGGCAGAATCTACATGGCCATCGAGTGTCACAGCTGCTTTGAATGGCTGCTGCCGGCAATCAATCGGTATCGGGAAGCCTGGTCGGACGTAGAGCTGGATATCGCGAGTGGTTTTCACTTTGCACCGCTGCCCGCGCTGGCCCGGGGCGACCTGGATCTGGTGATTACGGCGGATCCCATAGACGATGCGAGCCTGGCTTATGTGCCGCTGTTCAGCTATGAAGCCCAGCTGGCGCTGCCACGCGACCACGCGCTGACCGACCGACCGTGGGTCGAGCCGGGGGACCTGGCCGGCGAAACGCTCATCTGCTACCCGGTAGACCGGGATCGGCTGGACATATTCAAGAGCTTTCTCGAGCCGGCGGGCATTGAACCCGCCCGGGTGCGTCACGCCGAACTGACCACGATGATGATTCAACTCGTCGCCAGCGGCCGTGGTTTGGTCTGTTTGCCTAACTGGGCACTGCACGAGTATCTGCGGCGCGATTACGTGGTCGTTAAGTCACTGGGCGAGGAGGGGATATGGCCGACCCTCTACGCTGCGGTGCGAGAGGATCAACGACAGGCGCCATTCATTCAGGGCTTTATCGAGATTGCCAAGGCGGTCTGCTTTGATACTCTGGTAGGCATCGTCACTGCGGAGCTGGATCCGCACCCAATGCCGGGGGCAAATTCCAGATAGCCCGGCTCAGGGCACCAGAACCGATTCCAGCCATCCCCGATCCGTCCGCTCGAAGTGCCGCCGGTCGTGCACGCCATCGGGCTGATCGAGGTCCAGGCGATCTATCACGTGCGGGGTAAGGAACAGTCCCGCCGCCGTGTCCGGAGCGATCAGCGGCTCGGGGAGGTCTAGGCTTGCGAGAATGCCCAGCAGGGTTGCCCGATCGGCGACAGGTGTGCTCTGGGGCTGGTGATGGGTGTACAGCCAATCCAGTTTCTTCGGCGTTTCAGGGCGTTGCTGCCAGCTCTCGTGGACAACATGGGTGGCAACGGGTCGGGTGGTGCAGCGCAGGCGATACTGCAGGCTCAGACTCGGCAGCCAGACCACCACCGCCACCACCGTTCCCTCCGGCATCTGCTGCCATTTGGGGCTCGTCTCGTTGCCGAAGATGGCCAACTGCTCTTGGACGTCCCGCAAAACCAGGGTGCGTGCCTGAGGAAAACCTTCCTTGTCGACAGATGCCACGGTGCACAGGGTCGCGCAAGGATCTTGGATTTTCCTCGCCCTGGCCCGCTCGGCCCGCAGCTTGTCGACCGGGTCTATGCTGGCTGGTTTCTGCATTGGCTGTGATCTCCACCGTATCGGCAGTCGCAGGCTTTAGATACGGACATCAGAAATTGACGTGCATGCCGGTCTGGCTGGCATCCGCCAGTTCGGCTGGCGCAGCATCTTGGTGACGTTTGGCAAGCCGGTAAATCAAGCCGTGGCTGCCTATCAGCAGGGCGTCCCTGATCATGAAGTCGGGGTCGACCTCCTCGGCTCGCCGCATGAGGCGCTCGAATGTGTAAATAAAATTGTTCGCGTGGCGCGCGCGAACCTCCGTACCGTAGAAGAGTGCGAACTGCTTCTGCGGGTCGTCCATCTGCACATGTATTTCCAGCAGGCGCCTGGAAAAAATATCTGGGTCCTGGGCAGATTGAAGTGAGAACAGCCGGCTCATTTCGTCCGGCGTAACAGCACCGTCTGCGGCAGTGCTCTGGCTGGAGAGAAATAGAAAGCCGGTGATTGCACCCAACTGGGCACGCACGTTGTTGGCAATCTGCAGAAAGGTGCCCTGACGCGCATGGACTTCGGAGGCCGCCATCTTTTCCGACTGAATGACCGCCTGCTCGGCGGTGCGCGTTATCTCCTCCGCCTGGGCCTGTAGCGCTCTGGTGTTCTGCTCGAGCTCCTTCTTCTGCAGAAAATAGCCGATCACCAGCCACAGAAATGCCAGCGGAGCAAACGCACCTTCCAGGAAACTGCCCAGATCGTCAGCGCCTATGAACGGCAGTTTCTGCCAACCGATCACCGCGGAGATGTAAATCACCCCCAGGATCAACCAGGCGGCGGTGAGCGCGAGGCCCAACCATACCCGCCAGTCGGCGTTTATGCGGATCATAGCTTGATGCCCCAGCCTGACGGTTGCCGCTCAGTCCTCGCTTTCGCCGGCGGCCCCTTTGCTCCCTGCGTCTGTTGAAGCGGACGGCTGTTCGGCAGTGGTCTGCTCCTCGTTCATACGGCGGCGCAGTTCGGCAACGTCGCGTTGGATCTCGCTGAGGCGAAATATCAGATCCGGCAACTGGTCGGTGACCCGCCACACCAGATAGGCGATGGCCAGGAGCACGAGAAAAGAGAAAAAGCCCATTAAGTTGTCTCCGTTTGTGTTATTTGCTCGAGGCTACGTTATACCCCACTTCAGGGCCTAGTCCAGCGAACCCGTGAGGGACTTCCGCTGGGAAAGCTCGATCCAGTTGCCGTCCGGGTCCCGCACGAAGGATATGTGCGCGACCTCGCCTAGCTTTACCGGTGGGCGTCCTTCCCGGCCGCCTTTGCGCAGAACTTCCGCATGACACTTCAGGACGTCGAAAACCTGCACGGTCAGATAGCGGTAACCACGCGCCTGCTGCGCCGGGTTGATGTGGACCTCTCCTGAGCGCAGTCGCAGCTGCGAGACGCCACACAGGAAGGTGTCTGCATCGAGCTCCGGAAAACCAAGCACTTCGCCGTAGAACTCGCGGTGGCGCTGCAGGTCGCTGACAACAAGCTCAACCCGAAGTTGGGTTATACCGTCGTGATTCCCGGGAACAAGGGCCAGCCGGTTGCCGTCGGGGTCCGATAGCTCTGTAACCCCACCAGTATCAGGCCGGGCGAGAATCAGCTTTCTGATGCCGCAAGCAGGTACGACAGGCAAAAGATCACGGCCGTGATTGACTTTCAGCACCGACTCGCCGATGGCGTGACGATGCTGCTGCAGGCCGCCGCCCAGGGGTAGCATTTCGCTGAACGGCAGCCCGGCAGTTTGCTGCCAGAAGGTCAGCATGGCTTCGCGGCTGTTTGTGAAAAGCCCTATGTCCAGGGCGGGTTTGGCGAGTTTTATCATCTCAGCTGCCGGGCTCTGTTGCCTCGCATGCGCACCTGAAGTCTGTGTGCAATAGTGGAAGGCCCTAATCTAGCGCACCATGCTGTCCGCGCCCACCCAACGGCGAGTTGTTTCTGCGTCTGTCGGTCGTAAAATTGTTGGTAGCGCCCGTTGCGGGGGCTTTTGGCAATCCGCCGGATTGATCAGTCTTGTATGAGTCGATTATGAGCTTGGGGGCTCCCGCTCCCAAGCCGTTTGGGACTCATCAAAAGATCGAGCCTGCCGATTCCGAAGCGCAGATCGGACCAGGGCCCAGGCAGGTCGAAGCGGGCAACCCCGAAGGTTGGGAGGTTGTCCAGCACTTCTTCGCCTGCCACCAGGTTAACCAGATAGGTCATGCCTGGGTTGTGAGCGATCACCGCTGCGGTCGGTTCCGAATCCGGCGTCTCCCGGATCACTTCCAGAAGCGTTTCCGGACTTGCCAGATAAAGACGTTCGTCCTCGACGATGGTCGGCGAGCATCGTTCGAATCCGGTCGCTACAAAATCGGCTGTGGTCCGAGCGCGCCTGGCTTTGCTCGACCAGATCCAGGTCGCCGGGTGATCCTGCGCTGATAGCCAGGTTTGCATCCTGGGTCCATCGCGGCGGCCTCGCCTGTTGAGCGGCCGGTCAAAATCAGAGCGTGCTGGCTCGCTCCAATCTGATTTGGCGTGACGGATCAACCACAGCTTCATTGACTTTCATTTCCCCGGTTTCGGCGCCCTGAGCCGGTCAGCAGCGCTGTGACGCAGCTTTTCCTTGGCGGCCGCACGAGTCTATCATCGGTGTGTCGTGGGGTGCCCCTCATACGGTTTGCACTGCGGTGGCAACTGTGCGGCACGCTCGAATTTTCATCCATTTCTAATCCCGGGGGGGTTTATGGGGTTACGCGGGGAGGCAGCCATTGTCGGCGTTGCAGAATATCCGCATCGGCGAAAGTACGATGGGCCGAGAATGTTCATGCTCGAGCAGTGGGCGGCATTGGCCCGCAACGCGCTCGATGATGCTGGCCTGGAAGCAAGGGAGATCGACGGCCTGGTTTGTTCTGATATCCGGGAATCAGGCATGTTCGTTCCGGCTACGGTGGTTGAGTATCTTGGTCAGCCGGTGAATTTTGCCGAGCGCATCGACCTCGGCGGTGCGACGGCCGTCGGGATGATCTGGCGAGCCGCTGCGGCCATCGAGCTGGGAATCTGCGAGGTGGTGGTGTGTGCCTTACCGGCGCTGCCCATACCGAGCAATCCGACGCCGCAACCTCTGAACCCCATGGTGTTCTTTCAGTCGTCCAGTCCGAACTGGGGTTCGCCCCAGGCCGAGTTCGACATACCGTACGGCAATCTGGCGCAAAACTGTGGCTACGCCATGATCGCCCAGCGCTACGCGGCGCAGTATGGGTACGATGCCGAGGCCATGGCAAAGCTGGTCGTAGACCAGCGTGCCAGCGCCGCCATTAATCCCAATGCCGCGTTCTTTGGGCGTCCAGTCACTTGTGAGGACGTGCTGGCAAGCAAAATGATTGCAGATCCGCTGCACATGCTGGAGATCGTCATGCCTGTGGCTGGCGGAGGTGCCGTCATCGTTGCCAGCAAAGAAGTCGCTGCAAGGTGCAAACACCGTCCGGCGTGGGTGACCGGCTTCGGCGAGCACCTGACCATCAAGACGCCCACGTACGCCAGAGACATGTGCGTGACCCCGGTGGGCCCCGCTTCGGAACAGGCCTTCGCCATGGCGGGGCTGACCCCGGATCTGGTCAATGCCGCTGAGATCTACGACTGTTACACCATTACGGTTTTGCTCACTTTGGAAGATGCGGGGTTCTGCGCGAAGGGTGAAGGCATGCGGTTCATCCGCGAGAACGACCTCACCTGGCGGGGGAATTTCCCGGTAAACACCCATGGCGGGCAACTGGGCATGGGTCAGGCCGGGGCAGCCGGTGGCATGACCCAGGTGGTGGAGGCGACCCGACAGGTTATGGGACGCTGTGAGCAGCGTCAGGTAGCCGGATGCGATGCCGTCTATGTGTCGGGGACGGGCGGCGTCATGAGCGAGCAGAGCGCGCTGATCCTGCAGGGAGGTTGAGATGGATGTAGAACTGTTGAAACCCCTTCCCGTGCCTACGCCGGTAAGCCTTCCGTTCTGGGAGGGGCTGGCGGAGGGCAAAGTCCGGCTACAGAAGTGTGATGCATGCCGCACCTGGGTCTTCTACCCACGCAGCCGCTGTTCCTGCTGCCTGTCGGATCAGCTGCGCTGGCGGGACGTATCCGGCAGAGGAACGCTTTATACTTTCACCATTGCCAGGCAGCCCACGTCTCCCCATTTCGCCAGTGATACCCCGCAGCTGCTGGCGGTTGTGGAGCTGGAAGAAGGTGTGCGCCTCACCACCAATCTTGTCCACGTCGCAGAGGCGGACATCCGGGTAGGTATGCGGGTAAAGGCCTGCTTCGAACGTGTGTCGCCCGATATCACTCTGCTGAAGTTTCAGCCTGCCTGAGGCTCACGCCAGCCGGTCATCGGCTGGTGTTCAGCAAACAGACAGTTCCAGTTCATTGGTCGTTCATGGCATCGCGCCCATTCTGACCCTGCCCGAAATGCTTAGGAGGCAGAAATGAACAGAAAAAATACGCAGTGGATTGGAGTCGGTGTCATCACCTTGGGGTTGAGCCTGCCGTTCGCAGTGCAGGCACACCAGGATGACGAAGCCATGGCATTCATCGTCGGCGCGGCGGTTGGTTACGCTATTGGTGATGACGGAGATCAACATCGTCATTCGCGGTACCGGTCTCCCCGGTATGCTTATCACCATCGTCATCATGACCGCTATTGGAGAGGTCACACCAAGGCTCACGCGAAGGCGCACAAGCGCTGGCGCAGGGCCAACCATGCTCGGCATCGGGACGCCTATGCTTATGCCCCCCCAAACAGAGCCTACAGAGACGACGGGCGCCACCATCGCGATGGTTACCGGGACGGCTATCGGGATCGCAGAGGGCGCGATGCGCGTGACGGCTACAGGCGGCCTCACAAAGGGTGACAGCGACCTGTGCGCCGCGGAGAAACGGGCCCCGCCTTTCGGCGGGGCTCTGCTTTGCAGGGCTATCAGGCCGCGTCAGCGGACGTCGATTCGGACTCGGTTCGGCAGCGCTCGATGAACGCACTTATCCGGTCGTATGCCTCATCGGCTTCCGGCAGGTGCCCGGCGAAAGCCTGCCATACATGAATCATTCCATGCCAGGTTTCCAGCTCCGCCGGTGTCCCCTCGTGCCGTGCCTTGTTGACGTAGCGGCGCGCATCGTCGATGAGAATCTCCGCCTCGCTTGCCTGAACCAGAACCGGGGGTAGATCAGCCAGACTGCCGCGTACGGGTGACACCACTGGATCGCACGGACGGATACGTCCATTGATCCAGGCAAACAGCAGCAGCAGGGCTCTGGGTACGCGATTGACCATAGCCGCCAGCGGCCCCAGCATCGGATCTTCCTCCGCCTTGTGCTTGAGGCTGGGGCTGGCGAAGGCTGAATCGGTCGCCGGTGACAGGGCGATGGCGCCGTCCGCCTGGCGCAGTTTTTCGTCCCGAAACTTTTGATCCCTAATCCAGGCGATCAGCATCAGAGTCAGATTGCCGCCCGCCGAATCACCGGCGATGAAAACCGATTTGGCTGCGAAGCGGCCTGTGGGTCCGTGATCCAGCATCCAGCGATAAGCCGTCTGGCAGTCCGCGATTCCGTCACGCCGACGGTACTCGGGCATCAGGCGATAGTCGATCGCGAGCACCGCCAACCCTGTCCTTCGCGCCAGCTGAGCCGTCACGCGCCGGTAGCCGGTGGCACTGCCGAGGACGAAGGCGCCGCCGTGAACATACAGGAGGCGACCCTGCCCGTCGTACCCATCGGGTATCACCCATTCTCCAGGAACGCCGTCGGCGTCAGCGGGGGCAATGCTGACGCCTGTGAGATCCACGTCATCCGACATGTGATGGAACAGCTCACGGAGCCGGTACAACCGTTCCCGGCCACGCAAACCATGCACCGACTCACCCATCTCCCCCAGCAGATGCAAGACCTCTGAGTGCTCGGGACTGGGAGCGTCACGAACCGGGTCGTAGACGGGAACATCAAATGCCGAGAGATTCCTGCCACCTAGATAAAAGCGGGCAAACGCCCAGATGGCCAGCAGCAGCGTGACCAGAGCCAGCAGCCAGTTCATGTCAGAGGTACCCGTATGGTAAAGGGCATAAGATTACTGCATTGGGGTGATGCTGTCGTATCCGTATGCCCCTTGTTTCCTTGGCGCTATGAAGGGTGGAGGTGTCCGCTTGAGCCTCTGGCGCAACAGCCCGTGGCCCCCGCCGAGGGTGATCCCTGAATCGATGCTGCCGCAATCGTCGGTGCTGCGTTGCCGTGAACGGCGGCTTTTGCAGATCATGTTCATTTCACCGACCAGCTTTTCCGGCTCCTTCTTAACGCCCGCGAAAGTCCATCCGTCCGCTACTGTCGATCATCGCTCTGCTGTAACCGTGATGTCCAGATAGCTCGTCAGTCTGCGCATGTCCATCGCGAGGTTCGGCAGCAGGATCTGGCTGCCCCAATGGTTTCGCAAAGATACGAACACGTTCTTTGAATCCCTCGAGACCACGACGCATTGCACAATTTCATAGCAAGGCAGGCCGTCCAGAGGAAGGTGCGTCTTAATGAAGCGCGGGGGGATCTGCGAGGCGGGTTGATTCAATACCAGTCAAAGGGGAAAGAACCTGGCGTCGAGCCACAGGGAGCGCGCCATTGCGGGCGCGTCGTTGTTCGCGCACATAAGGCTCGCGACCATGGTCTGCATCCATGGCGCGCCTGAACTTGCCGGATGGATCCCGTTCGATCAGCGCCTGCGGCGATCTACCAGGTCGGCTTTGGTAACGCTCAACCCCTTACCTTTCAGCGCGTCCATGATGAATCCCCGCATGGTCATATTGGCATCGAATGCCATTCGGGCCAGCTCTCGATGCAAAGACTTACGCATCTTCAAGGTGAACTGGCTGGACGTCTCCTGGCTTGGCGAAGCTGATACCTGGTGTGCGGAGGGGTGACGATGCTTTGGCCGGTTTTCCACTGCAGCCCGAGTTGTCGACCCTGTTCGACCGTTTCTCGAGCGAGAAGGGCTTGGGGCTGGCTTGCTCACGAAGCCTGCTTCAAGTTCCGCATGAAAGGCAGACAACCCATTTCTGCAATTTCCTGCACGAGCAGCTGTCCCTGCGCACCAGCCGTACCTTTCTTTGGAACTTTGCCGCTGAAGGTAAGCTCCTTATACGCGACCAGGTGATGGAGACGCGTACTCATGGCTTCCATTCCGCGATCGCTGATCTCTTTCCGGACTTTCTTGGCGAGTTTCGTTTTCGGGGTGTAGTCTGTGTAGACCACTCTCACCGGCACCTTGCGGTCAGTCATCTGGCTTGCGCTCTTTGCAAGTTTGAAAGTCTTCTCAGCCTCGTCGACGTCTCCCTGAGAAAGCTGCACCGGTATCAGTACCAGATCTGCACAGCCGATCGCAAAGATGGTCGCCTGAGATCGTGCGCCGGCGGTATCGATTACGATGAGATCGTGTTTCCGAGCCAGCTTGCGTGCCTCCGAGACGATCTTACTCTCGTCCAGAATCTGTTTGTGCTCGATGGCCATCCCGCTCGAGGCGGTCAGCCAGTTGGATAGCGTTCCGTTCGGGTCGGTGTCGATAACGGCTACCGAATACCCCTGTCTGTGCACTGCCCCGGTGATCATCTGAGCGACGGTTGTCTTGCCGGCGCCGCCTTTGGTTGTGGCCATCGTGATGATGCTCATGCCAAACACTCCTTGTTCGCTGGTTTTCTTTTTCTGCTGGTATTGCTCGCGCCGACTGTTGCTGCTGCGGGTGGTTTGCTATAGAAACATATAAATATAATGATATATATACAGTTAATTTATGTAAACGACTAATCGTCGCGTGTGGCGTAAAACTCGGCGTCGATTCTGCCGGGCGGGGATTGGAGCCCCGGCCGTTGGGGGGAGAAAGCTGACGTGGTCTCTCTGTCAGCAGAGGTCTGTCTCTGAAAGTTGTGCGGCTAGCGAATGTTTCAGCATCCGCTATGGATCACATTTCGACTTCGGAGATTTTGTTAGTTTGCTTGGCTGACGGACACCACTATCAAGAAGGAACTTGAAACTGATGGACTACGTACAGCTTCTAGACCTGGCATTTGTCCTCTCACTGTTCACGGCGGCGTTTGCCAATTCGGTTGGGCAGATCATTTCGGCGGCCGCCAACTAAACCGAGACGCGTGGCCTACGACACCTTCGTCGCAGAACGCTCGGAGCCAGCAGGCCAGCTAACAGCATCGCCAGCGATCCCGGCTCGGGGACCGTAGAATCGACGATTCGGGCGGCAGAAAAATTGCGGAGCGATCCCCTGGCGCAAACAAGGTCATCCTGGTGACGTTGTTGGCGGTGAAGCCGGTCTTCCATAATCCCCCGCTGACGCCATGGTTCCCATTGGACGTGGCGCTGGTCAAGATTTGCTCAACCCAGTCGCTAATTCCGACCCAGACAGCCTCGCCGCTTCCCTCACGATCGAAAAGATCTAGAAGATGCAGGTCTTGGATGAAAGCCGGGGTGCTGAAGGAAATGTCGAGCCTCTGCCTCCAGCGCTTTCTAGGGGTTGTAGCCTTCGGTGATTCCGTCGTTACCGATCCCGACCGTGCTGCGCCAGGCATCAGAAGTGAAAACTCCGACGATATCCCCGGCGGAAGGCAGTCAGCAACGTGTACGAGAATTGTGGCGCTGGTTCAGGGTGATGTATCCCGGTTTTCAGAGACTGCCGCGTTCTGATCAGTCCCAGATGGCAAAAAATTCTTCGAAGGCCTTCAACTGATTGCCCTGGGCGGACGAAGGCACAACTATGGGTGTTTTGACACCGGAATCGAACCAGGCCTCGATGCCTTCACGAACTTTGGCTGCAGAGCCGAAAAGGGTGGTGTCGGCCAGCCAGCGGTCGGAGAGGCAGGCGGCCACTTTCTCCATCTCGCCCGCTGCGATGGCGGCCTCGACGTCATTCATTTCCTCTTCGTAACCGGCTTCCTTCCAGTAATTCCGATAGTTGGGCAGCAGCGCATAGCTGCTCAGGGTCCGGCGATTGACGGCCATGGCGGCTGCTTCATCATCCGAGATGCAGGTGGGAATCATGTTGCCGATGAAGAAAGCCTCACGATTTGTGGCGTCTGAATCGAGAACTGACAGGGACGAACCCATGTGGGATCTGGCGGCATTGGCGAACACCATGCCGTCGCCGATCTCTTCAGCAAGTCTGACCATGCGCGTCCGCAGGGTTGCAAGTACGATTGGTGGCAACTCTCCGACCCTGGGGACGGCCCTCAGGTCGGCCACAAACTGCCGAATATCACTCAGCGGCTTGCCCTGCTTGACTCCGAGGCGGTCCATGGCCGGTGCGTGGCTGACGCCGACGCCGAAGCGGAAACGTCCGCCGGATACTTCGTGAATAAAGCCGGCAGTGCTGGCGAAATCGACCACGTTGCGGGTGTAGATGGGCGTTATGCTGGTGCCAAACTCGACTTCGCTGGTGCACAGAGCGATGGCTTCGCACAGCGCCAGATTGTCGCCGAGACTGGGACAATAGATGCCTGGAAAACCCCGCTGTTCGATTTGCTGGGCGATATCGATCATGGCTTTTCTGCGGCCGGGTACTGCCGCCAGGCTGACTGCCGGTAGTTGCTTGCTCATCACGCTCTTCCTTGTTCACAGATGCCCAATTGCCTGGGGACAGGTTGGCGCATTGAGACAGTCAGCGCAATCCGTCAGAACCAGCGTTCGCCGGTGTTACCGTCGTGGCGGCGCGCCGGGCGGCCGGTACCTTGTCCAGGGCCGCCGTGGTTGCGCTTGAACAGGGTCACCAGGCCAAGACCGGCGAGAAACCCACCTGTATGGGCCCAGAAGGCCACGCCCCCGGTGCCGGAGCCAAGTGCCGGTAGCGCCTGCACCAGCTGAAGCAGAAACCAGTAGCCCAGCATGAATATGGCAGGCACGGTCACCGTGGTGACGAAAAAACCCAGGAAAATTAGCATGTTGACCCTGACTCTGGGGTACAGTAAGGCATAGGCGCCCATTACTCCGCCGATGGCCCCGGAGGCGCCTACCATGGGGATTAGGCTGTCGGGATCGCTGATGATCTGCGCGAGCGCAGCAGCCAGACCGCACAGCACGTAGAAAGTGGTAAAGCGCAGCGGGCCCATGGCATCTTCAACGTTGTCGCCGAATATCCAGAGAAACCACATGTTGCCCACGATGTGTAGCCAGCCGCCGTGGAGGAACATCGAAGAAATCAGCGTTCTGGGATGGGCATTACCATCGAACTGGCAGACCAGGTTCTCACCTAAAGATATCTGCGTGCCAATGTCGGTAAATCCCAGCAGGTCGCCCGGTACCAGACCGTAAAGACACAGCGACTCCGCCAGCGCGTAGTCGTTGCCCAAGCCCTGTACCGCGATCCAGACGAGCGCATTGAGAACGATGATCGCGATGGTAGCGTACGGCGTGTGTACCCGCGGATTGTCGTCGCTGATGGGAAACAATCTGTCGCCTCAGGCCAGACCGGCCGGCCTGGCGAACGGGCCCCATGCCGGGTCCTGGTGCCATTCGTATTCGGGTTGCTCGGCGGCTTCGATTGCGCGATCTTCCCCAAGCATCACGATGTCGAGGTGCTTTGCGAGAACGCCGAACATTTCCAGCGGGTCGAAAATGCCCAGCAGCTTGAATCCTGGAAAGACCGTCCCGCCATAGATGCGCTTTTCGGGCTCTTTCGACGTTTTTGGTTTTCTTGGCTGCTGTGATTTCTTTGACATGGCACCGAAGCGTCCGAACCTCGTCAGCCTGTTAAGGGTCTCGCTCGTGGGCGCCTTCGCGCGGGGGAAGGTCGTGCATGTCCTGCCAGTCCACCCACTGGCGGCGTCCGTGAGATTTGAGCATGCTGCGTTGGATCAGCGGGTAGTGCACGGCATCTAACGCGTTGCGCTCGCCGCCCATAAGATACACCAGGTCTTCCTCGAAAGGGTTTTCCAGAGAATGCGCGGGAGAAAGCGCTGGAAAGCCCATGAAGTCGCCCGGACCTACCTCGTGACGCTCGTCGCCGATATGGGCCAGCCCCCTACCTGAAAGGATGTAGATAAACTCCTCATCGGCATCGTGATAGTGCTGCTGGGTGCTGTCCCTGCCAGGCTTCAGGTGCACCAGATGGATGCCGATATGGCTCAGACCGGCATGTGTGCCCAGCGTGCGGGTCACTCGGACCGCGTTGTCGTTGAACTGGTGCTGGTGATGGACCTCCTCGAGGCCCTGTATCGCAGACGCTGATAGCAGATGCTTCATCACTTCTCGCTCCTCACTGGGTATCTTTCTCGGCACCCAGGGTTTCCCGCAGGACATCGATCAGGCGCTGGTTCTGTTCGTCTGTGCCGACGGTGATTCGCAGCTTGTCAGAGAGTACGGGCGAATCGAAATGCCGGACCAGTATGCCCTGCGCCTTCAGATGCTGCTGCAGCCGATTGGCGGGCAGCGGGCAGTGATTGGGCACTTTTGTCAGCAGGAAGTTGGCTTCCGAGGGGGTCACGGGGAACCCCAGCTGGTTCAGGCCGCTGGATAACCGCGCGCGCCCTTCGCGCACTCGCGCCCAGCTGCTGCTGGCCCAGGACGGGTCTTCAAGCGCGGCCAGTCCGAGTGCCTGGCTGATTGCGTTTATGTTGTAGCTGTCCCGGGTTTTCCACAGCATGGGCTCGATCAGAGGGTTGGCACCGGCCAGATAGCCGAGTCTCAGGCCCGCCAGGCTGTAGCCTTTGCTGAACGTACGTAGAATCAGCAGGTTGTCCAGGTCGCGTACCAGCGGCATCAGATTGTAGCCGCGGTGAGGATCGACGAAGTCGACGTACGCTTCGTCCACCAGCACGACCCCGTTGAACTCGTGCGCCAGGTGCTCTATGCGTTCCACGTCCATTAGGGTGCCCGAGGGCGCGTGCGGGTTTACCAGGCAGACCATTCGCGCGCCGGCCGCGTTCAGCGTTTCTGCGAAATCCACTGGTGGCAGCCAGTCAGGTTGCAGCGGTATCTTCGTCAGCCGGGCGTCCTGGATCTGGGCCAGCACCGGATACAGTGAGTAGCTGGGTTCAGCCATTGCGAAGGTCTGGCCCGGATCCACGAACGTCGTCATGGCCAATCGCAGACCTTCGTCGCCGCCGTTGGTGATGATTATGTTGTGCGCTTCCAGATCATGCAGGTCAGCGACGCGACGGCGCAGAGGTTCCGCCGTGGGTTGCGGATAGACCCGCAGCGCGGCCGGGTCCAGTGAAGCCAGCGCCTGTCCGATCAGCGGGCTTGGCGGATAGGGGTTTTCGTTGGTGTTGAGCTTGATGGTGTCGGGATCGTCAGGCTGTTCGCCCCACTGATAGCCGGCCATCCTGCGGATATTGTCACGTTCGTAGCTCATGATCGTTCAACTTCTTCTGATACCGTTCCCGGTTCTTGTGCCGTCGCCGTCGCCGTCGCCGTCTCTGCGGTCTGTGGTCTAAGCCACTTGCCGTCTGCCGGTCCGAGGAGGTGGGCCAGCCATTCCGATGATGGGTTGGCTTCCAGAGCGATTTTCGCGGTCATGGTGAGGGGTACGGACAGCAGCATTCCCACGGGCCCCAGCATCCAGCCCCAGAATACCAGGGAAAGGAATACGACCAGGGTGGAGAGCCCCAACTCACGACCCATGAAACGGGGCTCTATGCCGTTTCCCATGCCTACGTTGGTTAGGAAGTACAGCAGCGCGGCCATGAGAGCCGTGCCGGGGCCGAGCTGAATCAGGGCCAGGAGGATGGCCGGAACCGCGGCGATCAGCGAACCGATGGTTGGTACGTAGTTCAGCAGAAAGGCCAGCAAACCCCACAGGACGGGAAAGTCCACACCAAGTACGGTAAGAAAAACGCTCACGATGACGCCGGTAACGATGCTGATGGTGGTCTTTATGCCGATGTAGCGATTCATATTTCTCGCAAACCGCGAGAAGTAGTCGAAATCCCTGTCCGGATTGCTCATTACGTCCCGCAGCTTGAGGGGAAAACTCGATGCTTCCGCCAACATGAAGATTACGGTCAGCAATATCAAAAATCCGTTGCTGAGGACACCGCCCAGCCCCCGCAGGGTGTTACCAGCCATGGTAAGCGCGGTGCCTGGGTCGAAGTAGGAGAACAGCAGGTCGTTGGAGATCTCCAGCCCCCAATCCTGAAGCCGAGCGATAACCTCAGCCAGCAGGGCGGCGAGCCGCTCCTGGTAAAAAGGCACTTTGGCAGTGAACTCCCCCGCTGACTGGCCCACGAGCGCGCCGAGCCCCAGGAGCGCAAAGACGATGCTCGCCATGACCACCAGAATGGCGATGCCCGCAGGCACTTTGTGCTTCTCTAGCCAGAACACAGGAGTAGCTGCGATGATGGCAATGAACAGTGCCAGTAGAAATGGCACCACGATCTGCTCGGCAGCTTTC
>JAHEEG010000189.1 GCA_024640825.1 Gammaproteobacteria bacterium | reverse complement strand
CTGGGACCGCCGTGTCGTAATTTCGCCCCACATCGGCGAGCTGGATAGTCCGCGCAGCCTGGATGTCTTCTCCCAGGTCATTGACGACTTGCAGGCGCTCTATGGTGTCGAGGCGAAACGCCTGATTGGAGATGCACATCCCGGCTATGCAAGCAGCCGTTGGGGCCAGCGCCAGGGAATGTCTTTCACGCCGGTGTTCCACCACCATGCCCATGCCTCCGCACTCGCCGGCGAGCACCCAGATATCGGGACCTGGCTGGTCTTCACCTGGGACGGTGTCGGTTTTGGCGAAGACGGCACGCTCTGGGGCGGTGAAGCCCTCGCCGGCCGACCAGGAAACTGGCGCCGTAGCGCCAGCATCCGTCCGCTCCGCCTGGTCGGCGGGGACCGGGCCGGTCGCGAACCCTGGCGCTCTGCTGCCGCCATGTTGTGGGACTGTGGGGATCAAGCTGAACTATCGGTCGAGGGGCTTGCACTGGCCCGGGCGGCTTGGCACGCCGGGACCGGGGTTCACACCAGCAGCGCCGTTGGCCGATTGTTCGACGCGGCTGCAGCGTTGGTGACAGGACGCCACTACGCCAGCTTCGAGGGTCAGGGACCCATGGAACTCGAAGCGATCGCACGGGGAGAAGCCGAAGCGGTACCCCTGCCACTGACCCGTGATGCCAACGGGCTGCCCAGGACCGACTGGGGACCACTGCTGCCTGTTCTGCAGGACACGCAACGCGATACCGCCCTACGCGCCGCCATTTTCCACGAGAGCCTCGCCGAGGCCCTGCTGCAGCAAGCCCTGTACCTGCGTGAGCACACGAGCTTCGAAGCCGTCGGGCTGACCGGCGGTGTTTTTCAGAACCGCCGCTTGACGGAGAGCGCCATCCGGCGTTTGCGCCAGGCCGGGTTCGATGTCCGCATGCCTGTCCAGGTTCCGGCTAACGACGCGGGCCTGTGTTTCGGCCAGGTGGTCGAAACCCTCGGCGTGCGCGCTACAATCCGTGCCCAGGATGGAGTAAACCGAAATGCTTGAAGACCGATACATCGGCCTGGCCCACGGTAACGGTGGCCGGTACATGCGTGAATTGATTGCAGAGATTTTTGCCCGCCATCTGGCCAACCCGGGACTCGACACACGGCTCGATGCCGCCGCCATCGACCTTGGCGACGGCGGCGTGACGTTCATGACCACCGATGGTTTCATCGTTCAGCCACTGGAGTTCCCGGGCGGCTCGATCGGATCACTGGCGGTTCATGGCACGGTCAATGACCTGGCTGTGTGCGGCGCCGAACCGAAATTTTTGACCCTGAATGCATTTATTGAAGAAGGTCTGGAAGTGGCGGCACTGGACCGCATCGTGGCCGACCTGGCGGCAGCCGCGCGTGCGACCGGCGTCGCCGTGGTGGCGGGAGACACCAAGGTCGTACCCCGGGGTGAAGGCGGCGGCCTCTACCTCGCGACGACCGGCGTTGGTGTCCGCCCGACGGGCTGCCACTACGCCCTGGAAAACATCCAGGCTGGCGACCGCGTCCTGGTCAGCGGCCCGGTCGGTGACCACGGCATTTGCGTGATGCTGGCGCGGGGTGATTTTGACATTTCCGGCGACGTACGTTCTGACAGCGCCTCGGTGCTGCCCTTGACCCGCGCAGCCCGGGATTTCCCCGGTGTGCGCTTCATGCGCGACCCCACCCGCGGCGGGCTGGCCTCGGTAGCCCATGAAATCGCGACCGCCACTCAGTTAACCGTACGACTTCGGGAATTGGACATACCCGTTCGCGACCCCGTGCAGATGGTGTGCGAGATGCTCGGGTACGACCCTTATTACCTGGCCTGTGAAGGACGCGTGGTGGCAGTCGTAGCGGCAGAACAGGCCGATGACCTGCTCGCGGCGTGGCGGGACATGGAACAAGGCGCCGGGGCCGCCATGATCGGAACGGTAGAACCCGGCAATGATCGAGTCATCCTGGAGACCAGCGTATTGGGAGAACGTCTGCTGGAAGAACTGGAGGAAGACCCCCTGCCCCGTATCTGCTAGCGGCAACCAACCGCAGCCAGCTCAGGCCATGCCCATCAGCACTCGCAGGTGTTGATCGACGCAACGCGCCAGGCTGGCAAACTCGTACCCGCCTTCCAGCACCGACACCAGCCGATTCCCGGCGGAGCGGCCAGCTGCGGCGACAACCTGCTCACTGACCCAGCGGTAATCTGCGTCCGACAGGCTGATACTGGACATGTCGTCGTCCCGATGGCCGTCATACCCCGCCGAGACCATGATCAGCTCGGGCTGAAACCGCTCAATGGCAGGCAGCCAGTGCTCGCTCACGCCGCTACGAAATTCCGCGCTGCCGGCGGAAGCGTCCATCGGAACATTGACCCGGTTTGGCGTATTCTCGAGCAGGGGTGTGAACGGGTAGAAAGGATGCTGGAAGCTGGAACAAAAGAGAATGCGTGATTCCTGATCGAACATCTGCTCGGTGCCATTGCCATGATGGACGTCAAAATCGAGTACGGCAACGCGGCTGAGACCGTGTGATTCCAGCGCATGGGCGGCGCCCACCGCGATATTGTTGAACAGGCAGAAGCCCAGTGCCCTGAATATCTCCGCGTGATGCCCCGGCGGACGAACGCTGCAGAAGGCATTATCGACTTCGCCGCCAAGCACCAAGTCGACGGCTGCGACCACTGCCCCGGCCGCTCGGAAGGCGGCCCTCCATGAACCCGGCCCCACCACCGTATCCTGGTCCAGACGAGCGTGGCCGGACTGCGGCATGCTTACACGCAGCAGGTCGAGGTAGTCCGACGTGTGCACCCGCAGCAGTTGCTCCTCCGTCACCAATGGGGCTTCCACGAATCGCAGAAAATCAGCCAGGGAAGTGGCAACCAGCCGGTCTTCGATGGCGCGGAGCCTGCCGGCGCACTCGGGATGGTCTTCTCCCGTGTCGTGTTCCAGGCACTCAGGATGGGTAATGAAAGCAGTTTTCAAGGTTGATTTCCGTTCGTCTGACCATAGTCATTATCCAGCGATAAACCCAACGACATCAAACCCTGATTAGGGTACCTTGCCTGCATGAATACACATTACCTGGCACAACTTTTCACCCCTCGAAGCGTGGCGCTGTTCGGGGCCAGCGATCGGGAGGACTCGGTCGGCGGGGTGGTCTTCAAAAATCTCCTGAGCTCAGGGTTCAAAGGGCCCATTTACCCGATTAACCCCAAGCGAGAGACCGTTCAGGGCGTAAAAGCCTATCCTTCCCTGGAAGCCATCGATGAACCGGTAGAACTGGCCGTGGTGGCAACGCCTGCACCCGGGATTCCCGACATCGTCGAGGCGTGCGGTAAGGCAGGCGTCCGGATGATGCTGATCCTGTCAGCGGGATTCCGGGAAACCGGGGCATCGGGTCGAAAGCTGGAGGACCGAGTGGTTCAGGTGGCGCAGCGCCATGGCATCCGGTTGATGGGCCCTAACTGCCTGGGCCTGATCCGACCGGACATCGGCTTGAATGCAACTTTTGGCAACAACAACGCCAGACCCGGCAATCTCGCCCTCGTGTCCCAGTCCGGCGCCATCTGCACCGCAATTCTGGACTGGGCCGAACACAACGAAATCGGTTTTTCCGCCGTGGTTTCAACTGGCATCGCCGCTGATCTGGATTTCGGCGACTACCTGGACTACCTGGTGTCCGACCCGAAGACCAAGGCCATCCTGCTCTACATCGAAGGCATCATGGATGCGCGCAACTTCATGAGCAGTCTGCGGGCCGCGGCCCGAATCAAGCCCGTGATCGCATTGAAAGTGGGCCGTCACGCCGCTGGTGCCGAGGCTTCGATGTCGCACACCGGGGCACTGGTGGGCAGCGATGAGACTTTTTCAGCCGCCCTTTCCCGTTCGGGTGTCTTGCGGGTGGAGACTGTGGGACAGCTGTTTTCTGCCGCGCGGGCCCTGTCTTCACTGCATTACCGGGCAGACTCTGAACGGCTGGTTATTATCACCAATGGCGGTGGTCCCGGGGTCATGGCGGCCGATCGCGCCACCGATCAGGGCATCGAACTCAGTCAACTCAGTGAAGCGACCATCGAGGCATTGAACGAAGCACTACCGGCCGTCTGGTCACATGGAAACCCGGTCGACATCATCGGGGATGCTCCGCCCGAAAGGTATGCCAAGGCGGTCGAGATCTGCCTGGCAGATCCTGGCGTGGACGGCGCCATCGTCATCCTGACCCCGCAGGCCATGACCCGGCCCACCGCGGTCGCCGAGGCCCTGATTGAGACAGCGCATGGCAGCAAGAAGCCCCTCATGACCACCTGGATGGGGGGTGCGCAGATCGAGGAAGCCCGCCGCCTGTTCAACGAGGCCCGTATCCCGAGCTTCCGCAATCTTGAAAACGCGGTCGACGCTTTTTCTTACCTGGCGCGGTACAACCGTAACCAGCGACTGCTGCTGCAAACGCCCGCGCGCCTGACCCGCGGCCAGCAACCGCCAGACAGCGAGGGCGCCAAACTGATTATCGAAGGTGTGCTCAAAGAGGGCCGTTCGATATTGACCGAACCGGAATCCATGGCGGTCCTCAATGCGTTTCGAATCCCCACTGTGCGCAACGCCGTGGCACGCAGTGCCAACGAAGCCTTGATTGCGGCTGAATCCATCGGTTTTCCGGTCGCCATGAAAGTGCTTTCTGCTGAAATCTCGCACAAGTCCGACGCCGGCGGTGTGCGCCTGAACATCAACTCGGCCGCTGAAGTGCGCGGCGCTTATCATCAATTGCTGGAACAGGTGAGCGCGCGGTTACCCGATGTGAAGATCGAGGGTGTCACTGTTGAAAAGATGTATCGCAGTGCGAATGGCCGGGAGTTGATGATCGGGATCATCAAGGACCCGGTATTCGGGCCGGTCATCAGTTTCGGCAGTGGCGGCATCAGCGTCGAAATCATGGGGGATTCCGCCATCTCCCTGCCGCCCCTGAACCATCAATTGGCCCATGACCTGATCCGACGGACCAAGGTGGCAAAACTACTCGGCACATTTCGCAATATGCCCGCCGTGAACATGAATCTGCTGGTCGAAACCCTGCTGCGCGTTTCCGGCATGGCATGCGAGTTACCCTGGATTCAGGAAATGGACATCAACCCCATTATTGCCGACGAGAACGGCATCCTGGCCCTGGACGCCCGCATACGGGTCGATTATCCGAAACCTTCCACCGACCGCTACCACCACCTGGCCATTCACCCCTACCCCATGCGCCTGGTGAAGAAGATCCAGCTGGACGACGGCAGCAACATCATCATCCGGCCCATTCGCCCGGAAGACGCCGAAATCGAGGCAAATTTCGTTCGCAACCTGTCGGCTGAATCAAAATATTTTCGCTTCATGAACTCGGTACAGGAACTCAGCCAGGAAATGCTGGTGCGCTTTACGCAGATCGACTATCACAACGAAATGGCGCTGATTGCGGTCAAGCAGGAAGGTGACGAGGAAGTTCAGATCGGCGTGGCCCGGTACACCACCAACCTGGACAAGACAAGCTGCGAGTTCGCGCTCGTGGTCGCCGACGAATGGCGCGGCAAGGGCATTGCCCGGCGCCTGATGCTGAACCTGATGGAGGTTGCCCGCGACCGGGACCTGGAGCGCATGGAGGGCCAGGTGCTGAGCAACAATGTGCGTATGCTGGAACTGATGCGGGCCTTGAATTTTGACATCCGCAACAGTCCGGACGACATGGAAATCAAGCTGGTGGAGGCACGCCTGCACAAGTATGGCTGAGCTCGAACATCACCAAATCTGGACGAAGGGTAATCAGAAATGACCGCAACAACCGCGCTCAGAACCGAACATGACCATATCCTGTCGGTCGTCGCCTGCCTTCGTGCGGCCTGCTCCGCGGCCGGGGCACCCAATGGTTTCGACGGCGAGTCTTTCGGCTCGATGATCGATTTCATCAAAAACTATGCCGATGCCTGGCACCACGCCAAGGAAGAGACCCACCTGTTTCCGGCGTTGGAAGCACGCGGCTTACCGCGCGACGGCGGACCGATCGGCGTGATGCTGCACGAACACGGGATTGGCCGTTCCTGTGTGGGCCACATGGCCGATAACCTGGCTGCCGCAATCGACGGCGATGAGACCGCGCGCGCCATCGTCACCCAATACGCGATGGCCTACGCCGACCTCTTGGTGGCCCACATTCAGAAAGAGAACGGCATCCTGTTCAATATTGCCGACCAGGTGCTTTCCGTGGAAGAGCAGGCGCGATTGGAACGGATTTATGAAACTGCTGTGCCCGAAGGAGCGGACGCAGGCACGGGCAAGCGCTACGAGGCGCTCGCAGCCGCACTGTGCCAGCGCTGGGAAGTGGACCCTGCAGAGGCGGCCCAATTGGGCCAGGGCGAATTCGGGTGTCACGCGGGTTGAGGACAAAATAAACCCCGCAGCAGCGGGGTTT
>JAHEEG010000188.1 GCA_024640825.1 Gammaproteobacteria bacterium | reverse complement strand
GCCGCTCTACGGCGACGGGCGGTTTCCGCGACTCCCGGATATCGAGGCGGCTCGAACCGATTGGCCCATCGTCTCTTGGAAGACGGATCCGGGAGACGTCGTTGTCTTTCACCCCGCCGTTCTGCACGGCGGTGCAGCCACCGAGCCGTCCCAGCGCCGACGTACCCTGTCGCTGCGATTCTTCGGCGACGATGCGGTGGTGGCGAGTCGTCCGGGCAACGCAGCCATGGACTTGGAAGCCGGATCCCAGGATTCAAAGGTCCACCCTCTGACCCGCATGCGCGGGTTGCCGGACGGCACGCCGTTCAGAGATCCCGAGTTTCCATTGGTTCCACCGCGTCGGGCACCGAAGCGACCCCTGTGACGGAAGTACAGACCGTCGAGCCGATTACCATACCGGTGAAGTCCCAGCATCGTTTCGATGAGGCAGCGCTGGATGCTTATCTGCAGGCGCACGTCGCCGGTTACCAGGGGCCGCTGAGCGTTCAACAGTTCGAAGGCGGTCAGTCCAACCCGACTTTTCTGCTCGAAACGCCGCGCCGCAACTATGTGCTGCGACGCAAACCGCCAGGCATTCTGATGCGGTCGGCGCACGCCGTCGACCGCGAGTACCGGGTCCTCGCGGCGCTGGCGCGAACAGACTTTCCCGTCCCCCGGCCGTACGTCCTCTGCGACGACGAATCGGTGCTGGGCACCATGTTTTTCGTGATGGACCACATCCCGGGGCGCGTGATGCGTGACCCACTCATGACCGAGCTGACGCCCGAGGAGCGCCGCACGCTGGTTTGCGATTACGTGGATACGCTGGCCGCTCTGCACGCCATCGACTACCGGTCACTGGATCTGGAAAGCTTTGGACGCCCGGGTAACTATTTCGAACGACAGATTTCCCGCTGGGGACGCCAGTACCGGGAGACCGAAACCGCGCTGATCCCGGAGATGCACCAGCTGCTTGACTGGCTGGAACGCTCGGTGCCGGAACAGCGAAGCACCAGCATCGTGCACGGCGACTATCAGTTCGGCAACGTGCTGACCCATCCGACGCAGCCCAGGGTGGTGGCGGTTCTGGACTGGGAGCTTTCCACCATTGGCGACCCACTGGCAGACTTCACGTACTTTACCGCGCCGTGGCACGCGCCATCGGGTGAACGCTCTTTCGCCGACATCGATCTGGAAACCCACGGAGTGCCGTCGTACGAAGAGCTGCTCGATCGCTACTGCAGAAAAACGGGACGGCCCGGTATCGAGCAGCCTCACTTTTATCGCGCTTTTCACGCATTTCGTAGCGGCGCGATCATTCAGGGCATTATTCGCCGCGCTATGCAGGGCAACAACGCCGGCGAGATGGCCCTGACCTTCAGCGCCGAAAACGTCAGGGCTCTGGCTGAGCGCGGCCTGACCCACACCCGAATCTGAGATGGCCGGATCTGTGGCGGAAGACTCTCGAAGGAATCACTGTGAGCGAGTCTGAAAGATTTACCGGACACGCGGCCATGGTGACCGGCGGTGCCTCGGGCATAGGCCTGGCCATCGTTAGGCGGCTGGTTGCAGAAGGCGCGTCCGTGTTGATCGCAGATGTGGACGAGGCGGCGCTGGCCCAGGCGCGCGCTGGGCTGGACGCTGCAGTCGAAGCAGCCGCTGTAGATGTAAGGCGGGAAACCGAGGTAGCCCGAGCGGTCGAAACCACTGTGGCAAAATTCGGCCGGCTGGACTTGGGTTTCAATTGCGCAGGGCTCGGCGCGTTCGGCGAGATAACCGACCTGACCGAGAAAGATTGGGACACCGTCATCGACATCTGCCTGAAGGGCGTGTTTCTGTCCGTCAAGCATCAGGCCCGCGCTATGCTGAACAATGGTACGGGCGGAGCCATCGTCAACATTGCCTCCCTGAACAGCCACGTGCCCATGTATGGCGGCGTTGCCTACACCAGCGCGAAAGCCGGCGTGGAGATGCTGTCGCGCAACGCGGCGCTCGAGCTCGCACCGAAGAAAATCCGCGTGAACACCGTCTCGCCGGGCCTGACCGACACCCCGCTCACCTCGGGTTTTCGAGACATCGACGGCGTGGAGGCAGCGTTCATGGCCCGCATTCCCATGGAGCGCTGGGGCACGCCGGAAGATATGGCTGCAGCGGCCCTGTTCCTGGCGAGCAAAGACGCCGGCTACATTACGGGATCCAACCTGATCGTGGACGGCGGCTGGGAAACCTCCGCGTATCCGGACCTCCGGCCGTTCCGCGATACTCTACTAGAGGGTCCCTGACCCAGACTGACGGTTACTGCAGCTCAGCGAGCAAGGCCTCGTCCCGGGAAAAATCGAACTCGTAGCGCCCACGGCCTTCCGCGTCGTACCAGGCATAGGAATCCCGGTATCCGTCCTCGATGCCGAAGCGGGGTACCCAGTCGATGTGATCCAACGCTTTGTCGATGGACAGCATCGCAGAACCCGCCACCGCCTCGCCCCAGTGTACAAGCGGCGGCTGCTGGCGCCGGGCGATCTCCATGGGTACCTCGACGATCTGCGCCTTGACCCCCATAGCCCGGGCGATCAAATTTACCGCCCCAACGACACTGGTAACCTCCGCCCCCGAAACGTTGTAGCTCTCGCCCTTCACCCGCTCGTTGCCAATCAGCGAGGCCATGAGACGGGCCACGTCGTTGATGTGCACGAGCTGCAGAACCGCAAATCCCTCGCCTGGTATCAGCACCGGTCGACCCGCTTCCAGACGGGCAAAAAACGCAGGGTCTCGGGACGGCTGTGGGCTCCGCGGCCCCATGGTGTGACCCACCCGCAGGCTTGTCGCCGGAAAACCCGTACGCTGCCACTGATCCAGCAGGTAGTCTTCACACTGCACCTTGCCCACGCCATAGGCCTTGCGGGGATCGGCATCATCCGCTGCGTGGCGGCGAAAGTCTTCGCGAATGGGCTGCACGAAGCTTCTGCGGTAAACGGCCTGCGAGCTGGTAAAGACGTAGTGATCCACCCGTCCGCGGAACAGCTCGACCATCGGCTGAACGTCGCTGAGTTCGAAAGCCGTGTGGTCGAACACAACGTCGAAGGCGTCCCGATGATCCTTGAGCGCCGCCTCCAGCGCGCCCGGTTGGCGGCGGTCGGCGTGAATGCGCCGCACACCGTCAGGAAGTGAGGCTTCGTGACTGTTAATGACGGTGACATCATGCCCGCGCTGCGCCAGCTCGAAAACCAGGTCGAGGCCAATATAGCGATTGCCCCCGGTGACCAGCACCCGCATCCTCAATACCCCATCATGATCCAGTCATCAAATTCAGTTTACCGACCATTGAATTCAGGCGGTCGCTTTTCTACAAAGGCTTTTGCCGCGTTAGCATGATCCTCGGTCATCATCGAGCGCACCATGTGCTCGGCTTCCATGTCGAATACCTGGGACAGGCTGGCTTCATCCGCCGCGTTGAGATTCCGCTTCATATAACCGATCGCCACCGTCGGCAGGCCTGCCAGCTTGCGCGCAAACGCCTGAGCCTCCGCCTTGAGCTCAGCGCCTGGGAAAGCGTAGTTCACCAGGCCCAGCTCGAAGGCCTTCTGCCCGGTGATGATATCCGCCGTGAAGTACAGCTCGCGGGCTTTCGCCGCCCCCACCAGCCGCGGCAGAAAGTACGAACCGCCGTAGTCACCCGACGCGCCGACCTTGGCGAAGGCCGTCGTGAACTTGGCTTCCGCAGCGGCGATACGCAGATCGCAGGCCAGGGCAAGGCTCAAGCCGGCGCCCGCAACAGCCCCCGGGATCACGGCCAGGGTGGGCTTCGGCATTTCGTGCAACAGTCGTGACGTTTCCATGCCGCTGCGCAAGCCGTGAACCCGCTGCTCGATACTGAAGGTGCTGCCCGACGACCGCTCAGCAGCGGCTTTAGCCTGGCCCTTCACATCTCCGCCAGCACAGAACGCGTTGCCAGCGCCGGTGAGCACCACGCAGCGCACCTCCGGGTTCATGGCCAGACGGTAAACCGCCTGGTTCAGAGCCTCCATCATCTCGCCGGTCATGGCGTTGCGCGCCTCCGGACGGTTCATGGTCAGCGTCGCGACACCGTCGGCAAAGTCTTCCAGCAGTTGATCGGTCATGAGCGCTCCCTCCCTGGTAAACGGCCATGATAGTTCTCCGCAAGCCGCGGGTCACCCGGCGCATAAACGCAGCCTTGAACTCTGCTCCAGAAAAGGTTGTTCGGGGCGTCGTCCCCGATGCTGTCGTCGAGCCAATCCGTGGTGGTCCGGTCGAGGTCGAGATGTCCGGATATCATCAGGTTCAAGGTGGGCACGGCCGATTGCGGCACGCCCAGAATCATGAACGGCAGCGACAGCCTCGGCTGGCGGATGATGTTGACGACACCGTCGAGACGCTTGCCGCACGAACCAGATCGTGAGGCTCACCCACAAACTCGCGCCGCTCCGCTTCAGAACTGGTCTGACAACCCGTGCTTTACCCGTGTTAAGCGCTTACGGTGCAGTGAATTGCAGGGCACCAGTCAGGCTGTCGAACGCCCGCGCCCGTCGAGTTCGCGCCTGATCTCGGCATACGCGCGCTCGTCCAGTTTGAATTTACGAAACAGAAAGGCCGCTATGCCATAACAAACCAGCGGAAACAGACCGTACAGGGTGACCATGGAAACCTGGACGGCCATGGTCTGGGGCTGGTTGGGCACGAAACCGGAAACCTGCAGCACGAATCCTGTCAGCAACAGCATGACACCGGTGGCGCTCTTGAAGACGAAGTTCCAGGCCGCGAAATAAGAGCCTTCCTTGCGCTCGCCGGTCATGTACTCATCATAGTCGATGACGTCGCCCTGCACTGAGGGCGAGATGGTGCCTCCGCACCCGGCCGCCAGGCCGGCAAATGCAGCCGCAATGGAGATGTAGACGCTTTTCACCAGCAGACTGTCCATGAACGGGAGGGCGAACATGGAACCGAAAGAAACACCGGTCAGCAGCATGGAAAACATCCACAGCCGTATCTTGCCGAATCGTCTTGCCAGAGGCAGCCACATGGGTACGGATAGCGTGGACGGAATCATGTAGCAGAGAATGAAAACCGGGGCGAGCTGGGGCGCGCCAACGACGTACTGGGCAACATAAAGCGTCAGCACTCCAATGGCCGCGCTGCCCACGTTCTCGACGAAGGTCACCAGGATCAGCAGGCGAGCGTGGGGATTCCGCCAGACATCGGCAAAGGCATGAAACGGATTTTCGTTCACCCGGCCCGAGTACTCCGGGCGTTCCTTGAGCCGGAACACGGCGAACAGAATGAGTGCTGCCATGACGGCCGCACACAGCAGCGCAAGGTCCAGCGCCAGCGCCCGCACCGCTGCCGGGCCCTGCTGCTCGGCGAGGATCAGCAGGTAGAAGCTGGCCAGCGACAGGATGGAACCCAGCGTAAAGAACGCATGGCGTATCCCGAACAGCCGGCTGCGCTCATGATAGCTGGCGGAAAGTTCCGCTCCCAGAGACAGATGGGGCACGAAGAAGACTGTCATGGCGGAGTAAAAACCGATGATGGCAACCGCCATCCAGGCGGTCAGCCAGCCACCTTCGAAACTCTGCGGCGGCGCGAACACCATGATGAAGGTGCCGGTAATGGGAACGATGCTCGCCAGCAGCCAGGAACGCCGCCGGCCAAGCCGACTTTTCGTGCGGTCCGACAGGTAGCCCGCCAACGGGTCGGATATGGCGTCCCAGATGCGCGAGGCGCTGAAGATCAGCCCCATTGCCGCCGGCGCGATGAGCAGCACGTCGGTGGAGAACTTCATGACGAACAGCCCGATGAGCAGGTACATGTAGCCGGCGCCGATGCCCGGAGCGCCGTATGCAAGCACGTTACGCCAGCTGACCCGCTGCTCGCCCAGGACGGATTCTGATTGGCTCACAGCGCCTGACACGTTCATGCAGCTCGGTTTATCCCAGACTCCTGGTCAGGGTTCAGGCGTTCTTGATGGTCAGACCGCCGTCCACGGGCAGCGCAACCCCGGTGGTGAATCCGGCGGCGGGCAGCACCAGAGACAAGGTCATCTGCGCGACCTCCTCGGGCTCTGCATAACGCTTGAGCGCAACCCGGCGGCGGGCGAACTCCTTCTTGGCATCGTCCGGCACGCCGGCGGTCATGCCCGTGTGAATAGGACCCGGACAGATGCAGTTGACCGTGATGCCCTCGCCACCCAGCTCGACCGCCAGAGAGCGGGTCAGGCCGATAACGCCGGTTTTGGCAGCCGTGTAGGGACTGCCGAACTTGGTAGCGCCCAGACCCTCGGTGGACGCGATGTTGACGATGCGCGGGTGGCTCGCCTTTCGCAGCCAGGGCAGGGCCGCCCGGATTGTTCGGGTGTGCGCCGTCAACAGAATGCTCAGCGAGCGCGTCCAGGCTTCCTCATACTCTTCGCTGTCGATGGGAGCGAACATGGAAATGCCCGCGTTGTTGAT
>JAHEEG010000187.1 GCA_024640825.1 Gammaproteobacteria bacterium | reverse complement strand
GGGTCAGCCGGCGCGCGAAGGCGCCGATCTTCTCCAGCAACGGCGTGGTCAACCGATGAATCGAGCGCAGCGCGCCAGAGATCCGGCCGAGCTCGGTCTCCCCGCCGGTAGCCACGACCAGCGCCTTACCCCAGCCTCGTGTTACCAGCGTGCCAGCGTAGACAATGTTAGACCGTTCCGGGAGCGGCATCACCCCTGAGAGTGTCTCCGACAGTTTGACTGCTGGCGTGGACTCTCCTGTCAGAATGGACTGGTCCAGTTGGAGGTGTTTAACTTCCACAAGTCGCGCATCCGCAGGCACCCGGTCACCGGCTTGAAGAACGATGACATCACCGGGCACCAGCTCGGCAGCGTCTGCCTCAACCAGTCGGCCGTCCCGCAGCACCAGGGTGCGCAATCGAAGCATGCTCTGCAGCGCAGCTATGGCCTGCTCAGCTCGACCTTCCTGAATGAATCCGACCAGTGCGTTGATAACCACCACGCTGACAATGACGGCGCTGTCCACCCACTGGCCGAGCCCGGCGGTGAGCGCGGCAGAGCCAAGCAGAACATAGAGGAGTACATTGTTGAACTGACGGAAAAAACGGCCCCAGGGACTGGGCGGAGACTCGGTTTCCAGAACGTTCTGGCCGGTACGTTCCAGGCGTTCAGCTGCGGTGTCCGCTTGCAATCCCCCCGGGTCTCCTTCGAGGGCGGCAAGGCAGGCAGCCACATCGAGCAGGTACCAGTCCTCCGGTTTGCTGATTTGATCTTCAGATGCCACAGAATTCATTCTTGAAGACGTCTTCGTGAGAAGCAATTACGCGGTTACGCCTAGAGCCCCGGGGTCGAGTTTTCCGAGCAACCTGTGCGGCTACGTGGAATTCCCGGTAGAAGCCCGTAAATGCGGGCTCTAGCATGATTATTCAAATGCTGTGTGGTAAGCAGGCTCACCGTGCGCATGAAGGATAATTCGGAGGGAATCTTCTCGAAGGCGAAGACCCGGTGCGGAGAATGTAGATGAAATCTGACGAATGCAATCGGTTCGGCACCCTACTGCTCGGCACGATTATCCTGCTGCTTGGCGCCTGTGCGGCAACGCCGCGGGTAAGCGTCATCCAGGATCCGGGGGCCGACTTCTCACAATTCGCAAGCTTCAGCTTTGCAGCGCAGCTCGGCACAGACCGTGACACGGGCGCGGAAAAATTCACCCGTACGCTGCTGAGCCGAACGCTGATGAACGCAGCGCGAACGGAGTTGGAAGCGCTCGGCTACGTGTTCGATCCTGACAGTCCGGATCTCGAGCTCAATTTCTTCGTGGAGAACCGCGAAGTGATTCAGGACCGGCGTGGCCCCAGCTACAGCGTTGGCTACGGCTACTACCATCGTCACTATGGCGTATGGACCGATTACCAGACGGACATCCGCCAATACACGGAGAGTACGCTGCACGTGGATGTGGTCGATGTCGAGAAAAATCAGCTGATCCTGGAAGGAATATCGGTGGAGCGTCTGTCCGGGCACGATCTGGCTTTCGAGCCGGATAACGTTGTGGCCAGCCTGGCTCAGATTTTCTCTGACTTTCCCCGCCGTCGGCTCGATATCGGTGAATGACCTGAGCAGGCGCGCTCCGAGAGCGCGGGCTCCGAGAGCGCGAGTTCAATCAAGCACGTGGATGTTCTGCTCCGCGCAGATCCTCCGAAGAGGCTCCGGCCACACCGATACCTCCACCTCGCCGATATGCGCCTTGCGCAGCAGCAGCATGTGGATGCGTGACTGGCCGATACCGCCGCCGATGCTGAGCGGGACCCGATCATTGAGGATCGCCTGATGGTAAGGCTGATCGGCCAGCTCAAGCTGGCCGGCGAGCTCGAGCTGCTTCCTGAGACTCTCCGCAGTCACCCGGATCCCCATGGAACTCAATTCGTGGCGGCGCCCGGTCACGTGGTTCCACACCAGTATGTCCCCGTTCAGTCCGTGCATCGGCCGCCCGTCGGCGGAAGCGGTTTCCGTCACCCAGTCGTCGTAGTCTGCCGCACGCAGCTCGTGGGGGTGCCCGTCTGCCAGCGGCCAGCCGATACCGTAGATGAAAACCGCCGGATGTTCCTGCAGCAGGCGCTCTTCCCGTTCTTTTCTGGGGAGGTCCGGGAATCTGGCGAGCAGGTCTTCGGCATGAACGAAGACCAGTTCGTCGGGGAGGTTGGGGTAGCGGGAGTCTGCCAGCTCGGGAAACTGCGCCTGAACCCGTGCTTCCGCCTGGCGAATGACCTTCCAGATGCGGCTCACCACGTCTGTCAGAAAGGCGAGATTCCTGTCTTCCGAACTGATTGACCGCTCCCAGTCCCATTGATCCACGTAGGCACTGTGGTCGTGATCCAGAAAGTAGTCCTTGCGGATGGCCCGCATGTCGGTGCAGATGCCTTCGCCCGGGGAGCAATCGAACGTCTTCAGTGCCAGCCGCTTCCATTTAGTCGCGGCCTGCACCACTTCTGTTCGAAGCGGCGTCTCCAGTCCGAGTCCGCACTGGAAAGTCACGGGCGTGCGCGACCCATCTCTGTCCAGCAGGTCGTTGACACCGTTGCCTGCCTGAACGATCAATGGCACCCGCACCATGGTCAGATTCAGCTCACGGCAGAGTCCGGCTTCGATGTGGGCCTTCACATCATTGAGTGCACGCATGGTGCGCATTGGATTGAGCAACGAGCGATAGTCTCGAGGTAATGCCCGGGCCACCTCTTCGTAGCTGCCGGTGCCAGGTCCGGCCGGCCCATCTTCCTCCAGGCTTCGCGTCATGGCTCTATCCGTCCCGGGTAATCAGAAGAATTTCGGAATGTGCTCAGCGATCTGCGGCAGGCTCTGCTGAGTCAGGTCCTTGTCGATGCTGAGTGCGACCAGCTTTTCGGTCTGATCGTTGAGCTTCGAGCGCAGATGCCCGAGAAAAGCGGGCGCCGCGATGAGCACGACCTTTTCCGTCTCGCCAGCGGTGCGCAACGCGTTTAATCGCCCGGCAAGTTCCTTGGCGAACTCTATGACCACCTGCTCATGCTGGCTGGTGCCGGGCTCCATGTTATGGCGGCCGCCGCCTCTGGAATCGAAGCTTCGCCCAGGCCGGTCTGATGTCAGCGCCTGCTCCTGAAGACGATCCTCCGCGCACACGAATGCCTCTACCTCCCTGAGCGAACGGTCTTTCTCCAGGATGAGAAGGCGTGCGCGGCTGCTGTCTGCAACGAGAACCCAGGTCTTCATGGTGCGAACTCCTTTGTCGGAGGTGAATCAACCGCTCTGCGCAACAGCAGATCTCAACACGGGAACACTGTGTTGAATGCTAGGAGACGGCGAACGTCCTGGGCATAAGGTGATTTACGTATCGCGTCAGACCCGGCTCAATCGACCCGGGTGCATGCCTCGCCAGACTGGGCGCTTGTTAGCTTGGCTGCCAGGAACCGGCCGTTGCGATGGGGTCCTTGATGAGCCTGCGGGCGGACTCCGGGTACAGGGAGGCTATCGGCACCGCTGTCGGCTCCGCAGCCGACGAATCCAACCGTCTACCTCCCGGAAATTGCGGCCGAATGGGTGGCCGTCCTGCGCTACTCTGGAAGATGGATGAGAAGCAACATCGAACAGCACCCATCAGCACTCCTGTCCGGCCTGGCCGATGCCATGCTCATAACCCCCGCATGTTTCCCGGCGAACCTCGCACACCGGGCCTGCCCATCGCCGAGCAACACCTCTTCGAAAATTCGGTTACGGTCGAAACTGTAAGGCTCTCGATACCAGGTTCGACGCCTGCGACACGATACGGTAGGCCTGCGGCGCCCACTCACATATCAGTCGCCGCGTATCGCGTGGGTCGACCATCTCTTCCAGCTGAAAACGGTTGAGCGGTCCGACGGGACCCCTGGCACTTTCGATCCGTGCCTCCAGCTCCGCGCGAAGCGCCGCCGGATCTTCCGCCTCGGCAAGCTGGCGTTTGTATGCAGCCTCGATCCCGCCCTCCGGAGGAATGCCGCCCACATCGGCGGCTGGCCAGGTCACACGCACGTTCGGACGCGAACGAGGCGTCGCGTAGTTGTTACCGGCAACGCCGAAACTGCGTCGCGCGAGCACCGTGAAAATGGGAATCCGGGTTTGCGCAAACGCCACCATCCACTCTCCACCTTTTCGAATGGTGCCGTTGATCTCGTGCTCGAGGCCGACGGCGAACCCAGGGTTGTCCACCAGGTTCAGCACGGGGAGATGAAAAAGATCGCATAGATCGAGATGCCGCGTCAGCTTGTCGCAACCATCCGCGGTGAGCGCCCCGCCATTCACATGCTGACTATCGGAGGCGATAACCCCGACCGCGTGCCCGCGGAATCGCGCAAAGCCGGTAACCTGATCGGTTCCCCACAGCGGGCCGATCTCAAAAAACGAACCTTCGTCCGCCAGTAGCTCGATTGCGCGGCGCACGTCGAACGTGGTGGTGCGCTTACGCGAAATGAGCGTGAACAGCTCCTCTTCCCGGCGGTCCGCGGGGTCGCTGCACGGGATGATCGGCGGCGCCTCGAACACGCTCGCAGGCAGGTAGGAGAGGAAACGTCGCGTCATCGCCACGGCCTCTTCCTCGCTTTCGGCCAGGTTGTCCACCGAACCATTGGTGCAATGGATGTGCCAGCCGCCGAGGTCTTCTTTACTGATGTCATACCCCATCGCATGGGACACGACGGGAGGACCCGCGACGAAGAGTTGCGCAACGTCGCGCACCATCACTGAGAAATGGCCGAGAACGGCCTTAGCCGCGCCAATACCCACGACGCTGCCGAGCAGCATGTTGACCACAGGTACGATAGCCAGCTGCTCTGCGTACATGCTGCTGCCAAGATGCGGAGGCAGAAAAGACCCGCCGCCGCCCGCGACTCTCGGTCGGCCGGCCTTGATCGCGCCGCTGCTTTCCTTGGCGCTGCTTTCGCCCTCTTTCTCCTGCTTCGGCACCATTGCCGTAACGCTTCCCCCGCCGGATGAGCCGTCCAGCAGGCGAATCGACGGCACTCGCATTTCCATTGAAAGACGATCCAGATACCCGCTCTTGGCGGCGATGGCGCCATCAGCGTGCCCCCCGCGTGAGGTGAAGTCATCCGCACAGACGATACTCGTGCGACCCTCGATCTCGCCCCAGCCGCCGACCATGTTGGCAGGTGTAAATTCGGAGATGCCGTTCCCGTCGTATGAGGCAAAGCCAGCGATGCTGCCCACTTCACGAAAGCTTCCGTCGTCCAGCAACAGTTCGATGCGCTCGCGACAGGTGAGTTTACCTCGGCTGCGCTGGCGCACGACCCCCGGATCGTCAGAGCCATGGGCGAGCCGAGCCTCGGCCAGACTCTTGAGGTTCGCCACGTCGTCCAGTGTCGCCTGCCACGTCTGGCTTGCGGGACGTGTCGCAGCCGCGCCTGCTTCACCCGGAGTTATCGCGGCCACGATCTGTCCGGCAGCCACTGTGTCGCCCTCCGCTAGATCGGCGATCGCCGAGATGACCCCGGCGCATGTCGCCGTGACAATCGTCTCCATCTTCATCGCGCTCACGACCATCACCGCATCGCCAGCCGCGACAGTCGCACCTGCACGCGCGCTGATCTCAACGATACTCGCCTGCATAGGGCAGGCCACCGCCTGATCGCCCTCCGCGACCGGCAGATCATTCCGTGGAATCGTTTGTTTATTCTCCCGACGCATGGAGTCTGCTGCCGCGCCTGCCGTCAGACGGGTGGCCTGTTCGTTCAGCACCTTCAGTATTTCGCTCTCAGAGACGGCGGGCTCGGGGTTGTTGAGTTCGTTGTGTTCCGCAAGCAGCGTCGTGCGTGCGTCCCCTGCGATGAACTGATCGTGCGAGAGGATGGCCTGCAGCTGCAGGAGATTGGTGCCGATCCCGGCGATCTGAAACGCTGCGAGCGCCTGGCGGCTGCGCATTGCTGCTGCCTCGAAGCCTGCCCGGGAGGTGCATATCAGTTTGGCCAGCAGCGGATCGAAGCTCGGATCGGGGGCAAGCCCTGCATAAGCGGAGCCATCAATGCGCACACCCGGACCGGAGGGCTCGCGATAGGCGCTTATCTCTCCGGGCGAGGTCATCACGACGCGACTTTGTATGGCACTGCCGTGCGTCGAAATAGAGTTCTGATCTCCGAGGCCCAGCTCGCGCAGCGTACTGCCGGCAGCGACATGGAACTGCAGGGCGACGATATCCAGACCGGTGACTTCTTCAGTAACGGTATGTTCTACCTGCAGGCGTGGGTTGCACTCTATGAAGTGGTAGCTGCCCAGTTCAGGAAGCAGCAGAAACTCCACAGTACCTGCGTTTCTGTAGCCGGCCGCCTGGACCAGACGGATAGCGTCTTCATGCATGCGCGCACGCAGGTGCTCGTCCAGGTTTGGTGCGGGAGCGACCTCAATGACTTTCTGGTTTCTGAGCTGAACGGAGCAATCCCGCTCGAACAGATGCACGGTCGCT
>JAHEEG010000048.1 GCA_024640825.1 Gammaproteobacteria bacterium | reverse complement strand
TTCTGCGTGCTCATCCTGGCGCGCAAGCGTAATGGAAAGCGCTCTCGAGCGCCACGCGCCGGGCGACTTCGGCAAGGTTCAGCGCCATTGTGCCGGGCAACCGGAGGGCTACGATGGCCCCACCGTTGCCGTCATGCACGCGGTCATGCAAATTGTTAGAGTAGTTTGGTTATCACGCTCTATACTTCATGCACAGGGGCAGGTATGCACTCCGGCGGACAGGCCGCGACTATGGCGGCGCTACCGTCACTTATGACCCGCCATCGACTGACCAGCCATCGACCTTGGCTTTGCCAAGGGGTCGAAGGAACGATCGGATTACTATCAAAGGATTGAGTTTCTCCGCAGATGTTCAAATATATTCGTGGCCTCTTCTCCCGGGATCTCTCGATTGACCTGGGCACGGCCAACACGCTGATTTACGTTCGTGATCAGGGCATTGTGCTCAATGAGCCTTCGGTGGTTGCCATTCGCGTTCAGGGCAACCAGAAGTCTGTTGCCGCAGTTGGTCTGGACGCCAAGCGCATGCTTGGCCGTACCCCCGGCAACATTACCGCCATACGGCCATTGAAAGATGGTGTGATCGCCGACTTCCTTGTGACAGAAAAGATGCTCAAGTACTTTATCAGTAAGGTGCACGAGAACTCGTTTATCCGCCCGAGCCCTCGGGTTCTGGTATGCGTACCCTGTAAGTCCACTGAGGTTGAGCGGAGGGCGATCCGGGAGAGCGCCCTGTCTGCCGGCGCGCGTGACGTCCGGCTCATTGAAGAGCCGATGGCCGCAGCCATTGGCGCCGGTTTGCCAGTGCAGGAAGCTGTCGGCACGATGGTGGTGGACATCGGCGGCGGTACGACGGAGATCGCCATCATCTCACTTAACGGCGTTGTTTACTCTGAAACCGTTCGGGTTGGTGGAGACCGTTTCGATGAGGCTATCGTGGCGTATGTTCGGCGAACTCAGGGCAGCCTCATCGGGGAAGCCACTGCTGAGCGTATAAAACAGGAAATCGGCGCCGCCTATCCTCAGAAAGAAATTCGTGAGATCGATGTCCGGGGCCGGAATCTTGCGGAAGGCGTACCCCGCAGCTTTACGCTCAACAGCAACGAAATTCTCGAAGCTCTGCAGGAACCGCTGTCCATGATCGTTCAGGCAGTGAAGAGCGCATTGGAGCAGTGTCCACCAGAGCTGGCTTCCGACATCGCGGAGACCGGTCTGGTGCTGACCGGCGGCGGCGCGCTGTTGCGAGATCTCGACGTGCTCCTGCAGGAAGAAACTGGCTTGCCCGTCATCGTCGCGGAAGATCCTCTCACCTGCGTCGCCCGTGGCGGTGGGAAGGCGCTCGAGATGATGGATGCAGCGGGTAATGCGGACCTACTGTCTACGGAGTAGCCGATGACCGCCAGCGCGGGGGAGCGGGTCCATTAAGGCTTTATTCGTCCGGGAATCCGGCGCGGGTTACCTTCTCGCCGGGCTTTTACTCGTTTCCGCCATCTTCGTCAGTCTGGAATCCACCACCCGTCTGCTGGAGCCCTTGCGCGGCGTCGTTGCTACCGCAGCAACCCCCTTGGTTTTCCTGGCTGAGATTCCCTATCTGCTCAGCCAGAGAGTGGAAAATGTGTTCGCATCCCAGGCTTCTCTGGTACAGCAGACCGCCGAATTAGAGCGCCGGGTTCTGGAACTCTCTCAGGTTTCTCAACAGTTCCTGGCGCTCAAGATGGAAAACGAGCGCCTGCGCGAGCTGCTGGGTAGCCGGGCCCGTCTCCCTGCCGAGGTGCTGGTCGCCGAACTGGTTGGCATCGTGCCGACCCCCAATACTCACCAGGTCATCATCGACAAAGGCCGGGATGCCCGGGTGCAGGTTGGGCAGGCGGTCATTGATGCCGAGGGCTTGTTTGGCCAGGTGGTGGAGGTCGATGCCTTCAGCAGCCGAGTCCTGCTGATCAGTGACGCCGATCACGCCGTGCCGGTTCAGGTGAATCGGAACGGTGTGCGCAGCATCGCCGGTGGAACCGGCGAGCTGGACCGCCTGCAGTTGGAGAAAGTTTCAGTGACCGCGGACATACGGGAAGGCGATCTGCTGGAAACCTCTGGTCTGGGAGGCCGGTTTCCACGCGGCTATCCCGTCGGTTTTGTGGAAACCGTACTGATTGAGCCCACTTCTTCCTTCGCTGTGGTAACCGTTCGGCCGCTGGCCGCGCTGGATCGCTCACGTCACGTGCTGGTGGTATTCAGCGCACCGGAGGAGGCCGGCGGCGGTGTTTTTCCGGAAGACGAATCAGAGGAAACCTCGGATGAAGCGCCCGGCGAGGCTGAAGCATCGACCGCTGCGGATTTGAATTCGAGCATTGAGGCTGCAGCCGAAATGAACGAGGTGGAACAGTGAATCCGGCTCAGGGTGGATGGCTGATACTTCTGACCCTCGCGCTCGCTATGGTCCTGGGGATCGTTCATCTGCCTGAGACCTGGCCCCAGTGGCTGGGGTGGCTGCGTCCGGCGTGGGTATCCCTCGTCATCTTCTACTGGGTCATGGAGCTTCCCCACCGAATAGGCCTGATCGCCGCGTGGGTAATCGGTCTGTTTGTGGACGTGCTGCAGGCTGACCCGCTGGGCCTCAATGGTGCGCTCCTTGCCGCTATCACTTACGTTGCCTGGCGTTTCTACGAGCGTCTTAGAATGTATTCGGTTCTGCAGCAGGGCGTTGTGGTTTTTGTGCTGGTGCTTGCCAGCGAGTTGCTGCGCATGCTGGTGCAGGACATGATGTTCAATCGAGGCGTCGGCTGGGGACCCCTGCTACCGGCGCTGGTCAGTCTCCTGCTCTGGCCCTTCGTGGCCATAGCGCTCACCCGCCTTCGCCTGCAGTTCCATGTAGCGTGACAACATGCCCAGGATAATTCTGGCGTCCAGATCGCCCAGGCGGGCTGAGCTGCTTGCGCAGATCGGTTTGCCCTTCGACGTCAGGGTCCCTGCGGTCGATGAGACACCGCGGGACCGTGAACCCCCGGATCTTTATGTAACCCGGCTTGCCCGGGCCAAGGCGCTGGCGGCCGCGCAGGCCGGCTGCGTTACCATCGGTGCCGATACCAGCGTGATCCTCGACGGCCGTATTCTTGGTAAGCCTAGAAACCGTGACGAGGGCATCTCGATGCTCAAGGCGCTCGGAGGCCGATCTCACCAGGTGCTGACCGGCATCGCAGTAAGCGATGGTCAGCGTACGGAATCACTGGCTGTGAGCACCAAAGTGACTTTCCGGGATCTTGGCCCCAGGGAAGCAGAGGCTTACTGGGATACCGGTGAAGGGGCGGACAAGGCGGGCGGTTATGGCATTCAGGGGATTGGGGGTATATTTGCTGAAAGCATTCAAGGAAGCTTCAGCGCTGTGGTCGGGTTGCCACTGACCGAAACAGAGAGCCTGCTTCGGGCTTTCGGGGTGGAAACCTGGAAATTGCGCGAGCTGTATCTGGGGTATGGCTGAAGAGCTGCTCATCAACGTTAAACCTTTCGAAAAGCGCGTTGCGCTTTTATCGGATGGCGCGCTTCAGGAGCTGCATCTGGCCCGTTCTGATGGCTACAGCCTGACGGGCAACATCTATTTAGGTCGGGTGGAGCGCATCGTCCCTGGCATGCAGGCGGCTTTCGTCAACGTGGGTCTGGCGCGTCCTGGCTTCCTGCACGTGGGGGACGTCGAAGGTCCGGCGCTCATGCTAGGTGACGAAGTACGGCAGCCAGCAGATATTCGCCAGCTCCTCCATGAGGGGCAGGAGATTATGGTTCAGGTTGCCAAGGATCCGATCTCCGGAAAAGGCGCCCGTTTAACCTGTCAGCTAGCCATTGCTTCCCGCTATCTGGTGATCATGCCCCTCACCGATCGCATCGGGATTTCTCAGCGCATAGAAGATGTCGAGGAGCGTGGCCGTCTGGGTGATCTCATCGATCAGTTGCGGCAGCGTCATGAAACCAGCTCAGGGTTCATCGTTCGGACCGCGGCCGAGGGCGTCGCTGCCGATCTCATCGATATGGACATTCAGGTACTTTCGGGAATCTGGCAGAGGATCCTGCACAAAAGGCGAGACGTTCCGCGCCCCGGCGTCGTCTATCAGGAGATACCTCTGCACATCAGAATCGTGCGAGATCTGGCAGGTCCGCAGCTGGAGTGCATCTATATCGACGACCTTCATACGTTTCAGCGTGTTCGTGACTTCGTGGACGATTTTCTGCCTCAGTTCACTGAGCGTTTGAATTTGTATGACGAAAGTAGGCCGCTGTTCGAGCGATTTGGTCTGGAAGAAGAGCTCAACCGTGCGCTGTCCAGGAAGGTACCGCTGAAGTCCGGGGGGCACATGGTCATAGAGCAGACTGAAGCCATGATTACCGTCGATGTGAACACTGGCGGCTATCTGGGAACCAGCAGGCTCGAGGAGACCGTTTTCAGGACCAACCTGGAGGCAGCGCAAACGCTGCCGAGGCAGCTGCGCCTTCGCAATCTCGGCGGCATCATCGTCGTCGATTTCATTGACATGGTAGATCCGGAGCATCAGCGGCAGGTGCTTCGCGCCTTGGAGAAAGCCTGCGAGACGGACCCCGCCCGCATTCGGATAGAAGGCTTTTCTTCCTTGGGCCTGGTGCAGATGAGCCGCAAACGCACCCGCGAAAGCCTCCAGCAGCAGGTGTGCGAAGCCTGTTCTGAATGCGCCGGTCAGGGCGTCGTTAAAACCGCCCAGACTACCTGCGTCGAGGTGTTCCGCGCCATTCTCCAGGATCTCCCTGCACGCTGTGGCGCAGATTCCCGGCTGGGCTCTGGAGAGTATCTCATTCGGGCTACTGAGGATGTTGTAGGCCGTCTGCTAGACGAAGACGCAGACCAGCTTGCCTGGGTTTCGGGTGAGATCGGCCGGGACGTTCGAATTGAGGTGGAGCCCAGCTATGGTCCCGGACAGTTCGATATCATGCTCGTTCAGGATATGCGCCGGCCAGCTTAGCATGCCCGTCGAATGAACGTCCCAATCGCCCTGGGTCGGGAATTTCCCGTGCCTCCCCGGGGTCATATATGCTGATGCAGGCATTCTTTAGGGTTCCGTAGTTGGTGCGTTTCGTCCTCAGATTCATCCTGGTCCTGCTCACTCTGGGAACGCTGGTGGTTGCGCTGTTTCAGTCGGTGGGGCGGGTTGGTTTCCTGGTGCTGGATCGGCTCGAGCCCGCGATTAACGAGCTTTACGCCGCCCAGCGAATACGGGTTTCTGGCCTGCGGGGTGATTGGCGTGTGCTCAACCCTGTTGTCCGAATCGAGCGCCTGGAGCTTCCCGGGGGCTTTCTCAGCGATGTGGAAGTCGAACTGGACGCCGTGCGGACAATCATGTTCAGCCGGCCGGTTGCTCGGCGGCTTCGTATTGGCAACGCCGACCTTGCCCTGGAAAAGCCTGCAGTTGGTGGCTGGCGGCTTGCCGGCGTTTCCGGTGACAGCAGCGGCGGTTTTGATGCGCTGGATTTTGTGCTGGACAGTGAGCAGCTGGAAGTCGCCGGTACCCTGGCCTTCTACCGTGAGGGTGCGCCGCTGTCCGGGATTCGCGTCACCTATGTGGGTGTCAATCGCGGCGGGGAACACCGGCATCGCCTGGATGTCTGGAATACGGGCGAGGACTGTGTGTCGCCTTGTGAGTTGCGGTTGGATTATCACGGGAGAGATGGTTTGTGGCCCGTGCGGATGGAGCAGCAGCGCCTCCTCGCGTCGGCGGCTAACTTCACCCTGCCCCAGGCTTGGATCACTATCAGCGCGCTGCGGGTCGGCGATCTGGAGCTGTTCTGGCGTCAGGACAAGGATGTTTCCGGCGGCCAGATACAGCTGGCCGCGGAGCAGTTCGGCTTACCTCCTGGGTCGGCTTTGTCCACCGAACTCCGTGGTGCCATCCGGGGGAAAGCGGATCTGCATCAAGGGTCAATCAGCAACTGGCAGGTGCAGCGTGGCGACAAGGTCTGGAATTTGCCCGTGGTCGCACTGCGTGGTGACGGCGAGCTGATCCAGGGGTGGATGGAGGGGCTCGACCTCGGCGTTGCGGCGGAGTTCATGGAGGGCGCGCTGTCGGGCATAGAACCGGCGGCGCGCTGGTTGCAGGGTCTCAACGTCAGTGCTCAGGCGCATAATCTCAGGGGCTATTTGCGTCTGCCAACCTGGGAGTTCGGTTACTCCGCGACGTTGGACGACATTTCTCTGGACGCCTTCCATGGCGTGCCGCGGATCAGGAACGGGGGTGGGGAACTGCTCGGACATCGGCGCGGCGCGCAGATCAATCTCAACGCGCAAGATATGGCGCTGCAGCTTCCCAATTTCTTTACGGAAGGTTGGCAGCTGCCGTACGCGCAGGGGATCCTCTCCGTGTGGTTCGGGCCAGAATATTTCGGCCTGAGGGGTCAGAATCTTCGCGTTGAAATCAGCGGAACGCGTGCTGCGGGCAGCTTGTCCCTCGGCCGGCCGTCAGACCGTCTGAACGAGCTTCTCGCGCTGTTGATCAGTGCGGATGGGATGAGCGTTGACGACGCGAAGGGTCTTGCTTCCTATCGGTTGCCTCAGGGGTTGCGGGGGTGGATTGAAACCGGCCCCCGCCAGGGTTTCATGAAAGACATCCGCTTCGCCTATCAGGGGCAATTGAAGTTGGCACCCGGCGAGTTGGGTCGGCGCATAGAGCTGACGTCGGGCTTTCAGGGAGCGCGGGTCAGTTATCACCCGGACTGGCCGGAAGTCCGGTCCGTTGTCGGTGATCTGGCAGTCAGAGGCTCATCCGTAATAGTGAACATCGACGAGGGTGAGAGCGCTGGGGTTCTGATCGGGGGTTCCAAGGTGAACCTCATCGATAACGCGGCTGCTGCGAACCTTGCACTCAAGGCCGATCTTGATGCGGGCGACGCTCTGAATTTCGCCCGCTATACGCCGCTTCAGCAGTGGATTACCTTTTTGAAACCCGACTGGTCTGCGACCGGTCCTTTGCGGCTTACGGGAGACCTTCACCTGCCCCTGAAGCCTGTCGCGGGGAACGGGGCAGGCGTTCCGACCGCTCTCGAAGCTGCCGAGCCATCCCAGGAGGCTGGGGGCGGGGAGGACATTGTCTTGGCTGAGCGGGAAGCGTTGGCGGATCCCGGGATCGAGGCGGATAAGATCAACGTTCGACTGCGCGCTGATCTGCGAGGCGTTGACGTCGATCTGCCGGGGTATCGGCTGTCTCTGGCGGGGCTGCTGGGCACGTTGAGGTATCGCTATCCCTATGGATTGGAAGCGGATGGCATCGTCGGCGAAATGTTCGACATGCCCGTGCGTATCGGGGCCATCAGTGACGAACAGAAAGTGCACCTGCTGATTGCCGGGCGAGCCAGCCCTGCTGATGTCTGGAGCCTGATGGATCTGCAAGATCCCGGCTTCGCGATGGGCAGCTTTGCCTATCAGGCAGATCTGGGAATAACGGCAACCGGCGACCAGGTGACCCAGCTGGCGGTCAGAGCGGACCTCGAAGGTCTGGCGCTTGATCTGCCGGGGCCCTACCGCAAAGCGACCGTCGAACCTGAGCTGGCGGAGATTCGACTTCAATTCCAGCCTGAGTATACGGCTCTCGACCTGCTGTATCGGAAGGCTGCGGGCTGGCTGCATTTTGCAGATGGACCGCTACGCGGCGCGGTCGGCTTCGGAGTTTCTCCGCCCGCAGTTGCCAACGATCAGAAGGTGCTGGTGCTGACCGGTCGGGTCCCCAATTTCAACCTGGAGGATGTCCTGCCCGGCGAGGAAGGCGGTCTCTCCGTTGGCCTGCCCCTTCGCCTGCAAGATCTGAGATCAGATGAGATGAGGATTGGAGATTTTTCCGTAACCAACGGCAGGATCGATGGCAATCTGGACGACAGCGGGTTCCAGCTCAACCTGCTTGGCGATAACGTCAGCGGTTCTTTCGAGCTGGTTGATGGGCGCCCGCTTCAAGTTGCGCTGAGCAGGCTCATGGTTCCTGTCAGCGATCCGGTCGCCGATCTGGCTTTGACGCCTGGGCAGGTTCCGGTCACAAAAGACACCGACGCCAAGGCCAATTCCGACATCAGGGATCCGCTCAGCCCGGATGTCATCTCTGTTCTGCCGGAGGCAGACGTTGTGATTGAGCAATTGCTTCTCGGTGAGAGCGAGTTTGGCCGGTGGGCTTTCGGATTGCGGCCGGTGCCGGGCGAGCTCAGGATCACCGGGTTGAACGCGCAGGTTCGTGGCGTGCAGATCGAGTCTACCGAGGCGCTGATCTGGCGGGCGAAGCCCAATGAAACCAGCTTCACCGGTGTGCTGCGAGCTGAGGATCTGCGGGACGTACTTCCACAGTGGGGCTACGCGCCTCAGGTGGAAACCAAGGAAGCCTCGATGCAAGCTGCCGTTACCTGGCCCGGCTCGCCGGCTGCCGTGAACATCCTGACACTCTCAGGGGAAGCGGAGCTGCAGGCCGACGATGGTCGGTTTCTGGAGGTCGATTCCGGCGGCGGCACGCTGCGAATATTCAGCCTGCTGAACTTCACGACCATCGCCAAGCGGATCAGCCTCGATTTTTCGGATGTCTCCGGTAAAGGTGTCAGCTTCGATAAGCTGCGAGCGGATATTTCTCTGGACAAGGGCCTGATGACGTTTGATGAACCCATGGAGGTGGATGGTACCGGCAGTAATTTCCGCGTCGCCGGAACCGTCGATCTGGAAGCCGGTCTTCTCGAAAACGAGATGATCGTCACCTTACCTGTCAGCAAGAGCCTGCCCTGGTACGGTGCTTACATTGCGATTGCCAATCCCATCGCTGGACTCGGAGTGCTTGTGGGGGAACGCATGCTGCGCAAGCCGCTGGAGCAGTTCAGCAGTGCCAAGTATGAGATAAGTGGTACCTTGGAAGATCCGCAAGTAAAGTTAACCGGCGTTTTCGATACCTCCATGACCGAACCTAAAGAGAAGGAACCTAGAGAGAAGGAGCTGAAAGAGAAGGAGCCTGGAGAGAAAATTTCGGACGAAGAAGGGTCCGGACAGCAGCGGGCGGAAGACTCGGAACCGGCAGGCGGCCCTCTCGCTCAGGAGGTGGACGAACCTATTCCAGTTTCTCCACCGGAAGTAGTTGTGCAACCCGAACAGGCAAAAGCAGTAGTGACAGATGAGTGATCTTTTACAGATAGCCAGAGCTCAACTTTTGGAGCCCGCTGGCTTGGATGATGCTCGATTGGATCGCCTGATGGGCCGGCTGAGCAGCAATGCCATCGACCTGGGAGAGCTGTTCTTTCAGCATCATCGCGTGGAATCCTGGAGCCTTGAAGATGGCATCGTCAAGGACGGCAGCTTCAGCGTCGATCGCGGGGTAGGCGTGCGTGCGGTAAGCGGCGAAAAGACGGGGTTTGCCTACGCCGAGGACATTCAACTGAGCGGTTTGGAAAACGCAACTGAGGCGGCGCGGTCGATTGCGCGACAGGGCCAGGAAAGGCAGGTCAGGGCCTGGCAGCCCGTGGTGGCGGAGCCCCGCTACGTTCCGGAGGATCCCATTGCGAGCCTGTCTGATACTGAGAAGGTCACGCTGCTGCGCGCAGTCGACGAAGAAGCCCGGCATCTCGATCCTCGGGTGAAAGAGGTCAATGTCCGACTTACCGCGAGCCACGAGACCATCCTGGTGATGGCTACGGATGGCGCCCTGGCCGGAGATGTGCGTCCGCTGGTGCGGCTGGATGTTTCCGTCATCGTCGAACAGGCGGGACGGCGCGAACGGGGCTCTGCCGGAGGGGGTGGGCGTCATGACCTGTCAGTTGTTGCAGACCGGATGTTCGCGTTCGAGCTGGCGCGCGAAGCCGTACGCATGGCGTTGATCAACCTCGAAGCGGATCCGGCACCGGCGGGCCCGATGACCGTCGTGCTGGGGTCTGGGTGGCCGGGCGTGCTGCTGCACGAGGCGGTGGGCCACGGCCTGGAGGGGGATTTCAATCGTAAAGGCAGCTCGGCCTTTTCCAACCGGGTGGGAGAGCAGGTTGCGTCCAGGCTCTGCACCGTCGTAGATGATGGAAGCCTCGCTGACAGGCGAGGGTCGCTGACAGTGGATGATGAAGGCACGCCAACTGGAGAAACGGTGCTTATCGAGAATGGTATTCTCAAAGGTTACATGCAGGACAAGCTGAACGCCCGGCTCATGAATACCCAAAGTAGCGGCAACGGTCGCCGGCAGGGTTATGCTCACCCGACGTTGCCTCGCATGACGAACACCTTCATGCGGGCAGGCGATCATGATCCCGCAGAAATTATAGCCAGCGTCCGGCGTGGCATATTTGCTGCAAACTTCGGCGGTGGTCAGGTCGACATCACGTCGGGTCGGTTCGTATTTTCGGCAACCGAGGCCTACCTGATTGAAGATGGCAAGGTGACCCGCCCTATCCGGGGTGCCACGCTTATCGGCAACGGGCCTGAAGTGATGAATCGGATTTCCATGGTCGGCAACGATCTTCAGTTGGATCACGGTGTTGGTGTATGTGGGAAAGAGGGACAGAGCGTGCCAGTCGGAGTCGGCCAACCAACGCTCAAAATTGACGAGGTGACCGTTGGGGGCACGCAGACATCCTGACGGTCACCTGGCGGCGCCTGGACGCGATCTTTCAGTCGGACTCATGCACAGCGGTTTTCAGAAAGCGGAACAGCGCCCGCGATGCGGCTTTTCGCTCGGGCTCGGTTTTCGCCTTGCGGACGCTTCGCAGCTGGTGCCGCAATCCCTGGCGGTCCGCGTCCGGGAATTTGGTCAGGAATTCGGTGAGTGCCTCCGGGGCTTCCATGAGGCGCTCTCGCCAACGTTCGATCTGATGGTGTTCATAGCGGGCCTCGGCGGATTTTCCGCGCATCGATTCCAATGCGAACTCGATGGGCTCCGGATTGAGGTCTCTCATGAGGCGTCCGATGAATTGCAGTTGACGCCGTCGCGCCTCACGAGATGGGAAACGCTGATAGTCGGCGATGGCCGACGCGAGCTGATCGGGCAGGGTCAGTTGGTAGAGCTGGGCTGGCTTGAGCTCTGTGAGTTCCCTGCCCAGCGCCTGCAGTCGAAGGGCGCGTCGCTTTTGCTCGGACTTACTTAGGGGCAGTTCTTCCATAGGTTGCAGGGTAGCGAAACAGAGCGTTTATTTCAGTGGGTACAGCGAACGGGGATATGGATAAAGACATTACGGACATCCGGGGTAGCGAGGCCGAGCTGCAGAATCTCGTCGAAGACATTCTGAGCGAGGCTCGACGTCAGGGGGCCAGCGGCGCCGAGGTCTCGGCCAGCGCCGATGCCGGATTGTCCGTGGCTGTTCGTCGCGGAGAACTCGAAACCGTTGAGTTCAACCAGGACCGGGGTTTCGGCATCACCCTGTACTTTGGTCAGCGTAAGGGTTCGGCCAGCACTTCGGACAGCAGCCTTCCGGCGATCAGGGAGACCGTGCAGGCCGCTGCGAATATAGCCCGCCACACGCAGGAAGACCCCTGCAACGGTCTGGCTGATGCGAAACTCATGCCCGAGACCCTGCCGGACCTTGATCTCTATCACCCTTGGCTCTTGGATCCGGCAGCGGCGGAAGTGATGGCCCTGGCCTGCGAAGGCGCCGGCTTTGCCCATGACGGACGGGTGGTCAATTCCGAAGGTGCTCAGGTCAGCTCACAGCAGTCGTGCCGCGTTTACGGTAACAGCCATGGATTCATCGGCAGCTACAGCGCCACCCGGCACGGAGTCAGCTGCGTGCTCATCGCCGAGGACGAGAATGGCATGCAGCGAGATTACTGGTATACGACTGCCAGAGATCCCGCTGGCTTGGAAGATGCTGAGCATGTTGGGACCGAGGCGGCGCGGCGCACTGTCGACCGCCTTTCACCGCAGAAGGTCAAAACCGGCCGATTCCCCGTGGTTTTTGCTCCCAACATGGCGACCGGGCTCATGGGACATCTGCTCGGCGCCATCAGCGGTGGCGCTCAATATCGTAAATCGTCGTTCCTTCTCGACTCCCGGGGCTCGAGCGTTGCTGCCGATCATCTGACCCTCGCCGAGCAGCCCCATCTGCGGAATAGCATCGGTGCTGCGGCGTTTGACGGCGACGGCGTCGCGACCTGCGCGAAGGCCTTTGTTGAGCGTGGGACCGTAATCAACTATGTGCTCTCGAGCTACTCCGGGCGCCGGTTGGATATGCCAACCACGGGCAATGCCGGCGGTGTGTTCAACCTGACGGTTTCCGGGCGCACGCTGCCGCGGGATGAGTTGCTGCGCACCATGGGGCGGGGTTTGTACGTCACCGAGCTGATGGGGCAGGGGGTCAACGGCGTGACCGGCGACTACTCCCGAGGCGCATCCGGATTCTGGATTGAGAATGGAGCGATCGCCTATCCCGTCGACGAAATCACCATCGCGGGCAACCTCAAAGAAATCTACCGGGATGTTCAGTATCTCGGTGACGATCTCGATACGCGCGGGAATATACGCGCGCCCAGCATCCTGGTGGGTAGCATGACGCTCGCAGGAACTTGACGGTGATTTAATCTGCCCCGCGACGTCAGGCGTATACCCAGGTTGCCAGTCCCAGAAACACAAAAAAGCCCGTGACGTCGGTGATGGTCGTCAGAACTACGCCCCCTGCTATGGCGGGGTCGATGTTCATCCTGCGGAGCAACGACGGCAGCAGACTGCCAGATACCCCGGCTACCAGGAGGTTGATGGCCATAGCCGCGGCGATGATGCCGCCCAGAGCCAGGTCCTGGAAAGCTGTGGCGGCAGCGGTAGCCACGATCGTTGCGAGCAGGATGCCGTTGAGCGCGGCCACGAGAAACTCTCGGTTCAACAGGTAAACCAGATTGGCGCGGCCGATCTGACCCAACGCGATGCCGCGGATGGTGAGGGTCAGCGTCTGAGTTCCCGCAATCCCACCCATGCTGGCGACGATAGGCATCAGTACTGCCAGGGCCACCACCTTTGATATGGTCTCTTCGAACACGTTTATCACCGCCGATGCCATAAACGCGGTCAGCAGATTGATGCTGAGCCATAGAAAGCGGCGTCTAACCGAGCGAAGTATCGGCGCAAAAGTGTCCTCTTCGAGGTCGAGGCCGGCCGGCGCAAGTACCGCCTCTTCGGCATCGGCAAGGATAACGTCCACCACGTCGTCGATGGTGATACGTCCCAGCACCTGGCCTTTTCCGTCCACAACGGGCGCAGATATGAGATCCTGCTCGGTGAATACTCGGGCCACTTCAGTATCGGGCATGTCGACGGCCAGAGCGGCAGCGTCCGTATCCATAATCTCCCTGACGGTGACCGATGGATCTGCAGTGAGCAGCCGGGCAATGGGCAGCATGCCCAGGTATTCTTCCTGGCTGTTCACGACGATCAGCGCGTCGGTCGAGTCCGGCAGCTCTTTGCGTAGCCTGAGGTATCTGAGGACCAGCTCCACAGCGTGGCGGGGTCGAACCGTAATGGTGTCGGTGTTCATCAGCCCGCCGGCGCTGTCTTCCGGATAGGAGAGAACGGCCTCCAATCGAGCGCGATCGCTGGCGTCCATCCCCGCGAGGACCTGACGCGACAGCGTATCCGGTAGCTGTTGCAGGATGTCGGCAAAGTCGTCGGTGTCCAGCTCGTCCGCAGCAGCGACCAGCTGAGCGGGATCCATGGACTGCAAAAGGCTTGCCCGGACGTCGTCAGTCAGATACTGAAGGGCCCGGTTTTCCTCTTCCTCGTCGAGCAGTTCCCAGAGCACAACGCGCACTTTCGGCGGGGTTGAGGTCAGAAGGATGGCGATTTCCTGGGGTCGCATAGACTCCAGCAGGTACCGGGTTTCTTCCAGCGTTCCGGTCCCGAACGAGTCGATGACCTCGTTGATCTGATCCTGCAGCTGGGTACCCGCCACGGAACTGTCGGCCTCAGTCCAGCTCGCCGAAGCCGTCGTTAACCAGGGCGCGCAGCGCGGTGAACGCCTCGTTCTCGTCCGGGCCGCTGACCTGCAACTCCACTTCGCTGCCAACAGGAGCCGCCAAGAGCATGACGTTCATGATGCTCTTGCCGTCCGACATGTTTCCGTCCTTGCCGAGATTTACCGTGGCTTCGAACGTTTTCGCCAGGTTGACGAACTTGCTGGCGGCACGGGCGTGCAGTCCGAGCGGGTTGATAATCTTCAGAGTAGCGTGCAGCAATTTTCGATCTCGATTGTGGGTCGGCTTTCAGGCGTCAGGTGCTTCCGAGCTCGCGGTGTCTAACCAGAACGTTAGCGAATCGGTCTGCGAAACGGGTGCCGAGACTTTCGGCCAGATACACACTGCGATGCTGCCCGCCGGTGCAGCCGATGGCAACCGTCATGTACGCCCGGTGGTTCTCTTCGAATCGCGGCAGCCATTTTTCCAGCGTCCAGGTCAGGTCGTCTTCCATCTCCTGCACTACGGCGTGAGACTTGAGATAACGGATCACTTCTGAGTCCTTCCCAGAGAGTGGCCGCAGCTCCGGATTCCAGTAGGGATTAGGCAGACATCGAATATCGAAAACGAAATCGGCGTCTACCGGCACGCCAAACTTGAAGCCAAAAGAGCGAAACAGCAACGACAGGCCGGCGCCGGTGTGGCCAGCGACACGCGATGCGATCAGATCGGTCAGCTGATGGCCGTGCATCAATGTCGTGTCCAGGGTGAGATCTGCGAGGTCGGAGATGCTCTCCAGCACTTCCCGCTCGGCCTCGATGGCCTGCAGCAAGTCGGTGTTTGCGTTCGTCAGCGGGTGGCGCCGCCGGGTCTCGCTGAAGCGCTTGACCAGGGTGGCTGACAGCGCGTCGAGAAAGATTACCTGGCAGTCCACGTCCATGCGGTCGAGTGCCAGCAGTATGTCGGGGAAGCGCTGCAGATCCCGGCTGCGGGCGTCGATGCACACGGCGACGTCAGAAGTTTTCTGGAGAGGATCGCGAAGCGCGTTGTGTACCAGCGATTGGAGCAGATTTACGGGAAAGTTGTCGATGCAGTTGAATCCCGCGTCTTCCAGTGCGCGCAAGGCGGTCGTTTTGCCTGACCCGGACCTGCCGCTGATGATGATGAGCTTCATGCTGCGTCGTTACTGGCCAGCCCTATCAACTCCTCATAAAGCGCGCCGTCCGATTTTTGAGCTCGGAGTCGACGCCGGCTTTCCGGGCTTTCGAACACGCGGGCGAGCACTGCCAGCACCTCGAGGTGCGCCGTCGTTTCCAGTGGGGGTACGACGAGGACGAATAGAAGATCGACAGGCTGATCGTCCATGGCGTCGTAATCGACGGGTTCTTCCAGTTTGAGAAAAGCACCGACGATCTGCTTGCAGGGTATTCGACAGTGTGGAATGGCTACCCCTTCTCCGAGGCCCGTGCTGCCCAGACGCTCGCGGCCCATCAGCTCATCAAACAGAGCGCGTGCAGAGAGCTCGGAGTAGTGTTCCGCGAGGAGATCACTGGCAGCCTCCAGCGCCTTTTTTCGCGAGCCGGCCACCACCTCGGCTGAGGTGCAGTTGCGGTGGAGAATATCGCCGATGTTAACCATGACCGCAGATTTCAGCTTCGACCGTGATGACGATTGACGATTTTTTCCTTGTGCTTGATCAGCTGCCTGTTGAGTTTGTCGGTAAGCGCGTCGATGGCGGCGTACATGTCGTCGCAGTCGGCATCAGCAAATATTTCCGCCCCGCTCACATGAATGGTGGCTTCGGCTCTCTGCTGCAGCTTTTCCACCGACAGAACCACGTGAACGTTGGTCATCTGATCGTAATGCCTTTCCAGTTTCTCCAGCTTCTCGCTCACATATGTTCTGAGTGCATCTGTGATGTCTACGTGGTGTCCCGAGATGTTCAGCTGCATGGAGGGCCTCCCTGGGCAGAATGACTGTGATTGGGGTTGTGCTTCATACCAGCCGCTTTCGCTCGTTGGACGGCGGTATGGCCATGGATTCGCGATATTTGGCGACGGTACGGCGGGCAACCTGGATATTCTGATCTGCCAGTATTGCTGCGATTCTGTTGTCGCTCAATGGTTTTCTGGGGTTCTCTTCGGCGGTAAGTTTGCGAATAAGGGCTCGGATTGCGGTGCTCGATACTTCACCCCCGGTGTTTGTGGAAACGTGACTCGAGAAGAAATATTTGAGCTCGAAAATACCCCTCGGCGTATGCATGTACTTCCGGTTCGTAACCCGGGATATCGTGGATTCATGCATCTCTACGGCGTCAGCGATGTCGTGCAGGACTAGGGGCTTCATGGCTTCCTCGCCGTACTCGAGAAATCCCCGCTGATGCTCGACGATCTTCGTGGCTACCTTGAGCAGGGTCTCGTTGCGGCTCTGCAGGCTTTTCAGAAACCAGCGTGCTTCTTGCAGGTTGTCTCGCAGGTAGCTGTTGTCGGAGCTCGAATCAGCCCGCTTTACCATGCTTGCGTAGAGGTCGTTGATGCGCAGTTTAGGGGTCGCTTCCGCATTCAGCTCCACTGACCATCGCCCTTTCTTTTTGGTCACTATCACGTCGGGTACGATGTACTCAGGGGAATCGGTGGTGATGCTCGCGCCGGGTCGCGGGTTCAGGGTCTGTATCAGAGACAGGACCTCGGCCAATTCTTCCTCGGACAGCCGGGTTCTTCGTTTCAGCGTAGCGAAATCGCGTGAGCCCAGGGTTTCCAGATGGGCAGCTACCAGATCCAGCGCCTCTTTCAGCCAGGGCGTCTCAGGCGGCAACTGTTGAAGCTGCAGGCTCAGGCACTCGCCGAGATCTCTCGCACCTACCCCAACGGGGTCGAACTGCTGGATGAGCTTGAGGACCGCCACGACCTCTTCTACTTCGACCGGCGGCTCGTCTGCTTCAAATGGCCCCAGGGTATCGACGATGTTTTCGACGCTATCTGCCAGCATGCCATCGGCATCGATGGCATCGATAATCGCCGTGCCGATGGCCCTGTCCAGGTCCGATAGCGGCGTCAGATTGAGCTGCCACAGAAGGTGATCCTGCAGCGTCTCTCCGACGCTGTCTCGGTCTTCGTTATTCCAGTCATCCTCGGCTGCTGAGCCGCCCGAAGAGGCGCTGTTGGTATAGACGTCGTCCCACTGCGTATCCACGGGAAGATCCTCAGGGATGGGCGCTTCCCAGTCGTCTCCCCCGGCGAGGCTGTCCATTGGGTCGTCAAAGCCATTGTCTTCCACGGGCTCGGACGCTGGCTCGTCAGACTGCGTATGGGTGTCGCCTTCGCTGGTCTCGGCCTCGTCTTCTTCGAGTTCGAGCATCGGGTTGGAATCCAGCGCCGTCTGAATCTCCTGCTGTAGGTCCAGAGTAGACAGCTGCAGCAGCTTTATCGCCTGCTGGAGCTGCGGCGTCATGGTCAGATGCTGACCCATCTTGAGCGACAGAGTTTGCTTCATACAAACATGGTTTCCGGTGCTGCCGGGCTTGAGTGTGCGCCGGTGCTGGAGTCCTTCTCCCGGATTCGGGCTTCTCAGCCTCTCTGGTTGTGGTTTGAAGCGCTCACCTAGATGAACGCTTCTCACTGTTTCTTTTTACAGCTTGAAGCTCTCACCTAGATGAACGCTTCTCACTGTTTCTTTTTACAGCTTGAAGCTTTCACCTAAATAAACACTTCTCACTGTCTCATTAGCAAGTATGGCGCCAGGGACGCCTTCTGCAATGATCTGGCCCGCACTGACTATGTAAGCCCGGTCACAGATATCGAGGGTATCCCGCACGTTGTGGTCGGTGATTAGCACACCGATGCCCCGGCCTGCCAACGAGCGTATTTCCTGCTTGATGTCGGTGACCGATATGGGATCCACGCCGGCAAAGGGTTCGTCCAGAAGCATGAACGCCGGCTCCGTGGCCAGAGCTCGGGCGATTTCCAGGCGTCGGCGCTCGCCGCCTGATAGACGTTCTCCAAGATTGGTGCGTACACCTCCGAGGTGGAACTCTTCCATCAGCTGTTCCAGTTGCGCGCGCTGTTCGCTGCGATTCAGGTCCTTACGCAGTTCCAGTACCGCCCGCAGGTTGTCTTCGGTCGACAGTTTCCGGAAGACGCTGGCTTCCTGGGGCAGATAGCCGATGCCCGCCTTCGCTCTGTCGTGCATTGGTGACCGGGTAAGTTTTCTGTCGTCGAGGTAGATGTCGCCGGCATCGGTGCGGATCAGGCCCACTATCATATAAAAGGTGGTGGTCTTCCCTGCTCCGTTGGGACCCAACAACCCGACAATCTCGCCGCCTCTGACCTCGAGGCTAACGTCTTCTACGGCCACCTTCGAGCGGTACGCCTTGCGCAGGGATCTGGCCTCAAGCTTGGGCACGCGCCTACTCTGTACGGGTCGCTGGTTGCAGAATCATCCGCACCGGGTCCGCCTCGTTCGCTTTCGCGTCCACCTTGCCTGCAACGATATCGTATTGAATGAAGTCGCCGGTGATCTCGTTCCCTTCCTGTCTTAGAAAAGCGTTACCTTTGAGGTCGAGTCTTTCCTGCTGGGTGTGGTAGACGATGGTTGAAGCATCGGCCTCAACCTGCTCCTGGTCCGCGGCCACCTGCTGCTTGTATCTGGCTGGGCTGCCAAGCGCGGTGATGCGTATGACTTTCTGGTCGCGATATTCCACCCTCATCTCATCGGCGGTTACGCGAAGCGATCCCTGATCTACCTCGACGGTTCCACGGTATATCACCAGCTCCGCGTTTTGGTCTATCTCCGCCTGCTCCGCGCGAATGTGTATGGGTTGGTCAGCGTCTTCCGGCAGCCCCACAGCAACCGGGGCGGTCACGCATAAAAGCAGACAGCACAACCAGGTAAACGTCGCGACCAGGCGCGAAGACCGCCGCGGGGCGACTGGACTGCTGGTCAATGTGTCGCTCAACACGTCGGTCTCTAACCTACTTAAACTGATCTGGCAGAAGAATCGTATGCACGGGTTTTTTTTCCTGGGAAAAGAGCCTGAGCAAGCCGCCGCGCAGGTCGCCCTGCAACCCCACCGCCAGCGTCCGTCCGATTCGGGAGTCGATAATAACATCATGCTCGGTTTCGGCGTATTCCCGTTCGGGATAGAGATACAGCGAGGGCGCAGAAAGACTGACGTAGTCTCCGTCCTTGCCGCGTTGCTGCAGGTTTACCTCCTTGCGCAAAAATACGACTTCTTCTTCACCGCTGCCGGTGCTGGCGAGCCGAAGGTAACCGAATGCCGCAGTCACCTGCCACGGCTCCTCGCCGGTCGCATACAGAATCAGGTTCGGCGCCGTGAGCCGGGTTAGCTCGTCCCGCTTGAAGTAGCGGATTTCTTGGGCGTTGAGCAGGTAGTGCAGACTGCCGCCTTCTCGGTACTGGTGAATCTCGGCGCCGGTCATCACCAGATCAGGCGCGTCCTGCAAGTCCAGTGGCACCTCCCGTACGGGTTGCAGTTCGTCGGGCAGTTCCATCACCAGCAGGCCGATGCCGGCCAGCGCAAGGGCGAGAAGGATCAGCAGGAACCGCTGACTTGAACGGGAAGAGCCTGGAGACGCGGCTCGCGATTCCGACATCAGCCGTAGGCCCAGAGCCCTCGGGCCCTCAGAATCAGCTCGCAGACCTCTCTGGCTACGCCCTGACCGCCGGCCAGCCGGGTCACGTAGTGAGCCCGGGCAATGGCTGAAGGGTGCCCGTTGGGAACGCCAACCGCCAGCCCGACGGTCTGAAAAAGCGCCAGATCGGGTAGATCATCGCCCACGTGGGCCGCTTCAGCGTGGGTCAGGCCCAGACCTGCACACAGCTTTGCCAGCGTTCGGGCTTTGTCTTCCACCTGTTGATGTACGTGGGAAATGCCCAGCTCCGAGGCGCGTCGGGAGACCATTGGAGAATTTCTTCCAGTGATGATCGCGGTCTCTATGCCGTGCTGGTGGAGCAGCTTTATAGCGCTCCCGTCCTGGACGTTGAAGGCTTTGATCTCGGCGCCTTGGTCGGTGTAGTAGAGCTTGCCATCGGTAAGCACACCGTCTACGTCGAAACTGATTAGCTTGACGCTGGAGGCTTTTTCCAGCACCTGGTCCGGAAACTCCATCAGGACAGCTGCACCTGTTGAAACAGCACGTAGTTGTAGCCTACCCAGCCGAGCAGAATGACCGCGCCCTCGAATCGGGTAATTACGCGCTGGGAGCCTACCGCGTATGCGAAAAGTGCGAGAGCCAGGGTCAGTGCCATCATCATACCGCAATCACGCCACAACGCGACGTTGTCGATGACCGGTTCGCTGACCAGACCCGGCACCGCAAGCACGACCAGGATGTTCAGGATATTCGAGCCGACCACGTTGCCGATCGCTATGTCGCTGTGACCCTTTATGGCGGCGCCGACCGTCGCCGCCAGCTCGGGCAGGCTGGTGCCCACCGCCACGACGGTGAGCCCGATCACCATTTCGGTCACACCCAGCCACTCGGCAATTCTGGTGGCCGCCCAGACGAGCATATCGGCACTCACCAGCAGTAAGATCAGGCCGGCCACGAGCCAGAATATGGCCTTCCGCCTGCTCAGCGCCTGGAGCTCGTCCAGTTCCTCCTCGATGCTGACACTGACCCCCTCTGTGGTGGTTTGTTGAGTCTTTACTAGCCGGTACATGATCAGACCCATGGCGGTAAGCAGCAGAATGCCGTCAAGGCGGGTCAGCTGCAGGTCGAACAGCAGCCAGAAGGTGAGCAGCGTGGCGCCCAGCAGCCAGGGCAGTTCTTTGCGGAGGACACCACTTGAGAAGGGCAGCGGTGCAATCATGGCAGTTATGCCGAGAACCAGGCCTATGTTGGCAATGTTGGATCCAATGGCATTGCCGACCGCAAGCAGGGGATTCCCCTCGATGGCTGCTGTCAACGCTACGAGGATCTCGGGTGCTGATGTCCCCAGCGAGACCACTGTCAGGCCGATGAGCATCTTGGAGACGCCGAGGTGACCCGCTGCGCTGGCCGCGCCGGACAGGAAGCGATCCGCGCTCCAAACCAACGTTACCAAGCCGATAATCAGCACCAGCAGCGGAACCCACATGATCAGTGGCAGGTCATATCAGATTTGCGTCCAAAAAAGGGTGTCGCGAAGAACAAAGGCGCTCACTCTAAGCTGAATCGGGCGCTCAGCCAATATCGAGGTTTGGGTGTATAGTTGCGCCCCTGCATGGTAGGCATGGGTTCGATGTCCGACGAAACCTTCATCGAAATAAGCGATCTGCACTTTTCCCGGGGGCCGAGAAAGATTTTTGACGGCGTTTCAATGAGCATTCCCCGCGGGCGGATTACGGGCATCATGGGTCCCAGTGGAACCGGCAAAACGACGCTTCTGCGTATCATCGGTGGCCAGATCCGACCAGACTCAGGCGAGGTGATTGTCGACGGCCAGGATGTCTGCCGGATGTCCCGTGACGAGTTGTTCGAGTTCCGCAAGCAGATAGGGATGCTGTTTCAATCCTCGGCGCTTTTCACGGACCTCTCCGTTTTCGAAAACGTGGCGTTTCCATTGCGCGTGCATACCCGATTACCGGAGGAAGTCATCCGAGATCTGGTGCTGATGAAGCTCAACGCGGTCGGTTTGCGTGGTGCCAGAGATCTCCAGCCCAGCGAGCTCTCTGGCGGCATGGCCAGACGGGTAGCGCTAGCCCGGGCCATAGCGCTAGATCCTGCCCTGCTGATGTACGATGAACCGTTCACTGGACAGGATCCGATCGCCATGGGCGTGCTGGTCTCGCTGATCAAGAATCTCAATCTCGCGCTGAAAACCACGGCTCTGGTGGTGTCTCACGACATTCACGAGACCACCAGCATTGCGGACAAGCTCTTTGTCATTGCCGATGGCAAGGTCATTGGTGAAGGGTCCCCAGAGAGCTTGCGGAGTAATGGTTCAGAGCGGATCCGACAGTTCATGCACGGCTCGCCGGATGGCCCTGTGCCGTTTCATTACCCGGCAGACGACTTGCTGTATGACGTGCTCGGGGACAGCGCTGGGTGATGCGTCTGATTCGTCACCTCGGCGCGCGGACTCTGGATCGTGTTGCTACGCTTGGTCGGGCCAGCGTCGTTTGGGCCCAGGCCGTTTGGGGTCTGCCGAAAATCGGGGATATTCCGTTACTGGTCAGGCAGATCTACAGCATAGGGGTGCTGTCGCTGGTGATCATCGTGCTGTCGGGTTTTTCCATTGGCGCGGTCATTGCTCTGCAGTTCTACACGCAGCTCGCCAGGTTCGGAGCCGAGGATGCCGTCGGGCTGGGGCTTGCTTTGGTTCTGCTTCGTGAATTGGGCCCGGTGGTGACGGCGCTGCTTTTTGCCGGCCGCGCCGGATCTGCCGTAACCGCGGAAATAGGACTCATGAAGAGCACGGAGCAGCTGTCCAGCATGGAGATGATGGGCGTAGACCCATTGCACAGGATCGTCGCCCCCCGGCTCTGGGCGGGGCTGATCTGTCTACCATTGCTGACTACAATATTCAATGTGGTTGCCATATACGGCGGCGCGGTGGTTGCGATTCAGTGGCTCGGCAGTGATCCTGGCGGATTCTGGTCAGGCATGCAGGACGCCGTCGAGGTGTGGGATGATATCGGCAAAGGCACGGTGAAGAGTGTCGTATTCGCGCTGGTGGTCACCTGGATCGCAGTTTTTCAAGGCTATGATTCCGAGCCAACGGCAGAGGGAATTGGCCGGGCCACCACCCAGACCGTGGTGATTTCCTCGGTTATGGTGCTTGCTCTGGATTTTCTACTTACTCTGGGCATGTACGGAGATTTCAAATAGTGCAGATGCGTACGATAGAGATCAGCGTCGGCGTTTTCGTTCTGGCGGGTATCCTTGCGATGGTTGTCCTGGTGGTTAAGGTCAGCGGGGTCAGCCTTCAATCGGACGAGGGCAGTTATGTCATCTACGCGCAGTTTGATGACGTTGCCGGGCTCCGTAAACGTGCCAAGGTAAGCATGGCCGGAGTTACCATAGGCCGTGTCGCTGGGATATCGGTCGATCCGGCATATGGGGTGGCTGTTGTGGCCCTTGAGATTGACAAAGAGATAGCCGAGCTGCCGGTGGATACCGGCGCGCGTATCCTGACAGAGGGACTTCTTGGCGCCCGCTATATAGGGCTGACTCCCGGTGCGGATGGGGAAATCCTACTGGAAGGTGATTTCATCGAGGATACTCAGGGTGCGCTGGTGCTGGAGAATTTGATAGGCGATTTGGTTACGCGTCTGGGGGCGTCCTGATATGGGAAAAGATATTTGCATGTTGTCGACAGGAATTGCGTTCCGCGCTGCTCGAAAGATGGTTTTCGGATGTGGCCGAGCGGCGAGCAGTTTCGCAGGTTTACTGGCGGCGGTGATTCTGAGTTTGATCTCGGCTGCATCCATTGCTGATACGGGGGCGCCGGATGATCCGGCATCGAGGACCGCAGAGCAGCAGGTCGTAAAGGCATCGGACGACGTGGTTGCCCTTATTGAGGTCGCTCAGAGCTATGCGAAAGAAGATCCGGAGCGGTTCTACCGCGAAGTGGAGGCGCTGCTTCGGCCGGTAGTGGATTTCGACAGCTTCGCGCGCAGCGTAATGGCCGTCTACTACAAGCAGGCCAATGAAGAGCAGCGTCGCCGCTTTGCCGATACTTTCCGGTGGGGTCTGGTTCGCACCTATGCCCTGGCGCTGATCGAGTTCAACGA
>JAHEEG010000186.1 GCA_024640825.1 Gammaproteobacteria bacterium | reverse complement strand
GGAATCCACGCGCTCCACTTCCCTGGCCATAAGGCCGTAAGACACATAGTTTACGTTGGAGCAGCCGTACTTCTCGGGCAACGTCGCGCCTAGAAGTCCGAGGTCTCCCATCTCGTTCATGATTTCCCGGTGAAAGTGCTCCCTGCGGTTCGCATCAAGTACCCGGGTCATGAGCTTGTCGCGAGCGTAGTCCCGCGCCGTATCGCGAATCATCCGTTCCTCTTCAGTCAGCTGCGCATCTAGGAAAAACGGGTCTTCCCAGGAGAAAGCGTTTTGGTCACTCATCGGGTGTGATCTCGATTCGTTGCAGGGATCGGCAAGGCTAATGGAGACCCCGACTCTCCGCAAATCGACAGGTCAGCGAGCCTGTGTATACTCGCTGGATCTGCGAGCGCAGCCGCATTGAGGAGAAAAAATGCTCGAGCTGGTCACCCTGCCACCGGCGTTTGGAATGCGCAACGTCAGTCCTTTTTGCCTCAAAGCAGAAATGCTCCTGAATTCGCTGGACCTACCCTTCACAGTCTCCCAAATTTCCGACCCACGCAAAGCGCCCAAGGGGAAACTCCCGTACCTCGTTGCCGACCGCCGAATAATTGCAGATTCAGAGTTGATCACCGAGTATCTGGATGCCACGACCCAGGGGCGCGTTTATGCAGGATTAAGCGACGCTCAGAAGGCCCAGGGTGTGGCACTGACGCGGCTGGCCGAAGATCACCTGTACTGGATCATGGTAGCCAGTCGCTGGCTGGATCCCGAATGGTGGCCCAACGTCGTTGCAGGGTTCTTCGGCCAGCTGCCGGCAATCATTCGACCAATCGCGTCCGCGATGGCCAGGCGGCAGGTGGCGCAAACCTACCACCTCCAGGGCCTCGGCCGGCATAGCCTGGAAGAGCAGCGAGGGTTCGCGGAGCGTAATCTTGCCGCCCTGAATGCCGCAGTTCCCACTGCAGGCTTCCTCTTCGGTCCTAGTCCCGGCATCTTCGACTTCACGGTCGCCTCATTGATGGCCGGCATTTTCGACAACCAGCCGGCTACCTGGTTGACCGGATTAGCGCGGAACCACGAGAATCTGCACGCCTATACGGAAAGGGTTCAGGCGCACACGGGCTTATACGGTCGCCAATAGCCAGACAGCGCTGTCGAGAGATCCTACAGGGGTGCGAGCGGCAGAAATATCGTAAATGTGGTGCCCCGATCCGGCGCCGTTTGCACGTCGATGTTGCCTTTCAGCTCGGCGACAAGCCGGTGCACGATGTGCAGACCAAGGCCAGCATGATCGCCGCTCTTGGTTGTCTGCTTTGGCTCAGAGAGACGCTCCAGCACTTCCCTGGGCAGCCCCGGACCAGTATCTGTCACGGTGACAACCGCGCCTTCTCTGCCCTCCCGGAAAACGCCGCCAGCACATCCGACCATAACCGATCTCCCCGCCGCAGCTTCGATGGCGTTGCGTACCAGATTGTTCAGAATCTGAGCCAGGCGCTGGCTATCGGAGCTCACTATTAGATGGCCCACGGTCTGGTTCGCCGAGATTGCGGCGTCGTGGTCTGCCGCGTAGCCACGATGCAGCTCGACGACTGTCGCTACGAGTTCGTCGAGATTCACGTCGGCGAACAGCACTGCAGCTTCAGTTGCCGCATCATCAACATCAGAAAGCTCTCGCACGCGTTGCACTATCTCGCCTGCCCGATCAAGCTCGTTGCCGATCAGCCTGAGCTGCTCTACAGCCTCCGGGTCCTGCTCGAATTTGATGCGGAGAATGTGCAGGTAGTTATTTACGATCGCCAGAGGGTTGTTTGCCTCATGAACGATTTCGCGCAGCCGTTTCTCTTCACGCCCGCGATATCGTCGAAGTAGCTCCTGCTCCGGCTCAACGGCGTCCGCCTTCCGAGCGAGATGACGTCCGAGTTCCTCGGCGTAAAGGCTCATGGCGGCTTCCTGGTCGACATCCTCGTCCAGAGCAAACACCAGAACGCCGAGCATCTTGTTCTTCGCCCCGTCAGGCAAGGGATAACAAACGGCATCGTCCGTGCCCAGCAGTCGCATCACCTGGCGATCGGCCACGGCCTGATCAGAGCGGTCGATGATCTCTGAGCGCTCTCCTAACCGAACGCTACGCGCGATGGTGCTGCTGCTGGAATCGACGGCGATTCTCGGTCCCTCTTGATCCAGGCTGCACAGCGCCTGCGTCTGCTCATCGAAGCGCATTAGAAGGGGCACGTCGCCGAACAGACTGCGGGAAAGCATATGGTGCAGCTGACTCAACCCCTCATCCGTTCGCTCTGCCCCGTCGAAGAGATGGGCAAGGATGCCCATCTGCAGGCGCAGCCAAAGACGATCCGCCCAATCGGTGTCTGCATCGCTATCGAGCCCGAGGTCGCTAAGCAGTTGGCTGCCTCGTTGATCAGCGAGCGCGTGAAGCGTCTGAAATCGCCCGGGCTCGATGCCCAGCAGGGAAGAAACCAGCTCCTGGACGCCCGCGGCATCAAGCACGTCGAGCGCTTCGACAACGGCAAAGAGCCGATGAATGAGTGACGCGTCTTCGAGAAGTTCGGGTCGAGAACCGCGAAAAGCCAGCAGTTCCACCATCAGCGGATCGTGGGGAAGGTTTACCCCCGAACTCGCCAGCAGAAGACGCCACCTCACCGCAATCGGGTCGGGCATCTTCAGCTCTTCCGCCAGCACTTCGGCTACCATCACCGCATTCAGCACTGCCTGCCATTGATCGAACGCGAGGCGGGCGCTGCCTGAAACGGCCAGTACAGCCCACGCCTGAGCGGCGGCAAGATCCTGAAAATGCTGATCGTCGTGGGCGGCCATCAAAGCGACGAAATTTTCAGGATCAGCTGGACAGCGAAGCAGTGTCAGCCATCGGCCCAGAAGATCAGCATCCGTCCCCAAGAGCATAGCCAGCCGAGCAGCATCCCGCGGCTGTTGCGCTGCAACTTCAAGATAACGGTAGACTACCGCTTCAGGGGTCACGCTGGTCTCCCGACTGGTTGTCATAGCGGACAAACTTTTCGGAGCTTACGCTCTCCCTAACAGCTTGCCCGGGCGCCGCGACGTCCTGTGCAGAAACCCTGATTGGTAAGGTGGCCGCTCACTCGACCGCCGAGTATCATCGAACCGATTATGAGTCGGCTGTTTCAACCGTTGATTCTATGCTCCGTTCATGACCCAACACATGAACAAGATGTAAGCTCAGGCCAGATTTTATATTTATATTTCAGCATGTTAAGAAAATCACTTACCTATTAGCAGTAAGTTTTCCGAACGTCAGACACCTGGTCCGCTTTCAATCCGGCAGCCGTTGCACACATAGATGCGAAGCGGTGGCTCGTCGATTGGTTGCATCCGAGTCACTTTACACAATTACCGCACCTGAGTAAGGGGAGGCTATGAGATTCATCTCTTTCAACGTCAACGGAATTCGCGCCCGCCTGCATCAGATCACAGCCGTTCGCGAGCGCTACGACCCGGATGTCCTTGCCATACAGGAAATCAAGGTGGCAGATGATGCCTTTCCCCTCGAAGCGGTCAAAGCCAGCGGTTTTGAGCACGCACACTATTATGGCCAGAAGGGTCACTACGGCGTTGCCCTTCTCTCCAAGAGCCCACCGTCCCGCGTGCAACTCGGCATCCCCTGGGGCCCCGCGGATCAGCAACGTCGGTTCATGAGCGCAGTCTACGAAACCTCCGGCGCACCCGTAAGGGTGATCAACGGCTATTTCCCGCAGGGCGAGAATCGCGATCACCCACAGAAGTTTCCCGCCAAAGCAAAGTTCTACGAGGACGTTAACCGCTATCTGCGAGAGTGCTGCGATCCCAAGGAGCACTTGATTGTTGCTGGGGACATGAACGTGGCGCCCGACGATGAGGATATCGGAATCGGCGAGGACAATCGTAAACGGTGGTTGCGCGACGGCAAAGCCAGCTTCCTGCCCGAGGAACGTGCCTGGCTTCAGCAGATTATGGACTGGGGTCTGCACGACAGCTATGCAATCTGGGTTGAAGGCGGCCCACGCCTGTACAGCTGGTTCGATTATCGGAGTCGTGGATTCGAGCGAGACCCCAAGCGCGGACTGCGCATAGATCTGATTCTGACCAGCGGTACGCTGAGCGGCCAGATAGACGAATGCGGAGTCGACTACGATATCCGGGGCCAGGAACGGCCTTCAGACCATTGTCCCGTGTGGTGCAACTTCACGCTGTAAGCGGCGGATGTCGTCTCGCAAAGCCCTCGCGGCGATTTCAGAAGCCATCGCGTAGTCAGGCCCTAGGTCGGCATACAGCACGCTACGGGACGCGTTGATCACCAGCCCCCGACCACTCCTGTCAAGCCCCGCCTGAAGCACGGCCCCAAGATCTCCCCCCTGCGCGCCTACGCCGGGCACCAGCAGCGGCATATCGCCAACCAGGCTGCGAATGCGGCCAAGATCGCCGGCGTACGTCGCGCCAGCGACCAACATTAAATTGCCATGTCTGTTCCAATCCGCGACGCCTCTGGCAACACGCAGATAAACCGGATCCTCTTCGGGATAGTTCTGCAGCCAGGCGCTATCCGGGTTACTGGTTCGGCACAGAACGATGACGCCCCGCTCTGGGTAATCGAAGTATGGCTCGATGCTCTCGAAACCGAGATAGGGGCTAACGGTTACCGCATCGGCCCCATAACGCAAAAATGCCTCCTTTGCATAGAGCCGAGCCGTAGCCCCGATATCGCCCCGTTTCGCATCTAGAATCACCGGTATCTGAGGGTGCCTGGCATGGATGTACGCAATGAGTTCGGCGAGATCCACCTCCAGGCCGAGGGCGGCGAAATATGCAGCCTGGGGCTTGAAAGCGCACACAGCCTCGGCGGTCGCGTCGACGATGGCGCAGCAGAAGTCCAGCAGAGGTCTGGAACCGCGAAGGGCGCTTTTCGGAATTCGCTCCAAGTCCGGATCCAAGCCCACGCAGAGCGCGGTGTCACCACCACTCCACCGGGTTCTTAGAAGATCCATGAATGGGGGGCGGGTAGACACGGGGAAATTATAAGGGGAAGTGATCAGGAACGTCACTTGTAAGTGACTCTACGCGACACCTCGGTAGTTGGGCCACCCTCCCGAGCAATCCATATTCTGCAACGGATGTCACTGTAAATGATTGTTATTTGGTGAATTATGCTGGCTGCACTAACACAGCGCGAGCAAATGGCACGATTCTCGCTGCTAAAGAACAACGACTTTCGACCAAGGTAGTAGTCATATGTCGTCAGGCAATGTGATTGAGTTGAACAGTGTAAGAATCCAGGTCCGGCAGCGCAGCGCCGACAAGCGCATGCACCCTCGTCTCGAGAGCGACGATCGCCTCTTTACACAGGTGGTGCTGTCTGCGGATGATCCGGACTTGGTGGGCACCACGCTGTCCTGCACTGCCGTTAACCTCTCTGTGGGAGGCATTCAGTTTCGGACGAACGCGCCTGTGCCAACGGGATCTCTGCTGGATTTGTGGGTGGATGTTTCTACCCGCCCGGGGAAATTTTTCCTGGCCGGCGAAGTTCGCTGGAGTCGACCAGCAGGCACCACCCCCCGCGGAGAGCAACAGTGGTACATCGGCGTCCAGCTGAAGACCGGCGCGGCAACCGACATCATCGACTGGCGGGAGTATCACGCCACGGCCTCGATACCCTGATCTGATGCTGGCGACCTGCCTGCACCCTGCCCGTTGCGCCCTCCTACGCCCCTGCAAACTGTGACTCCGATCACTACACTCGCGTCGTCCTGATCTCAGTCAGGGCCACCGAGGAATGCTGTAATGGTGGTCAACCAGTGACAGGTCGAGCAGACACTCGTGTCCCATCCGAAAGTTGTTCCAATCAAAGTCGCCGAAAGCCAACGATCTCGGATTCCGCCGATCATCAATAGCGTTCGGCAACAGGCAAAGCGCGAATTGACCAGGCTTTTCGACGGTCTCCTTGACTGCACAGACGACGCGCTGTTCGAAATGGCCGATCGATCACAGAACGATCTGACCCAGCACATGTACTTTGACGCCATGCGCCAGATTCGACTGCACAGACAGGATGTGCAGAAAAAGTTTCTGCGTGAGGTTTACAGAGGGTTCGAGGGCGCTTTTAGCAACGCTGATCGGCATGGGACAGACGAGGAAGGCACCGGAGATAACGAGCTCGGCCTGGTGGGCAACGAGGACCTGGAGGTCTCCGTCGCTGTCTCCGGAATAGTTTCGAAAATCACCAGCCGCTTCTCTCTGGCCATCATGCAGCTGACCAAACGCTTGGATCATCTGAACAAAACCCGAGAAGTGTCCGAGCTCAGCAATCCGCTTGGCCCTCGCCTGCTCGGCGAAGCTTTTGCGAACGCGATTGCCCAGCTCGAAATCGACATCCGGATACGGATCATCTTGCTGAAGCTGTTTGAGCGACTGGTCATGGAACAGCTCGGTCCGCTTTACCAGGCGACCAACGACCTGCTGATCGAAGCAGGCATCC
>JAHEEG010000047.1 GCA_024640825.1 Gammaproteobacteria bacterium | reverse complement strand
CTCTTTCGCTCTCTAGACGATGATCCCAGGTGCTCAGCTGCACATCCGCGGGATTCACCTGGATGCCATGACGCTCCGCGTCCTGTACCAGCTGAGAGGGGGAGTAGAAGCCCATGGGCAGGCTGTTCAGCAGCCCGCAGCAGAAGGCGGCGGGTTCATGACGTTTCAGCCAGGCGGAGATATACACCAGCAGTGCGAAGCTGGCAGCATGTGATTCGGGAAAGCCATACTCGCCAAACCCCTGAATTTGTTTGAACACCCGCTCGGCGAAGTCCCGGTCGTGCCCACGTGCGAGCATGCCTTCGATGAGCTTTTGCTCGAAGTGACCCAGACCGCCTCGCCTCCGCCAGGCCGCCATGGCCCGGCGCAGTTGATCCGCCTCACCAGCGCTGAAGCCGGCGGCCACCATGGCCAGCTCGATCACCTGCTCCTGAAAGATGGGAACACCCAGCGTGCGCTCCAGCACCCGGCGCACGTCCGCATTGGGATAGGTCACAGGCTCCAGTCCCTGCCGCCGGCGCAGGTAAGGGTGCACCATGTCACCTTGAATGGGGCCCGGGCGAACGATGGCGACCTCGATGACCAGATCGTAGAAATGTCGGGGCTTCAGCCGGGGCAGCATGGCCATCTGCGCTCGGGATTCCACCTGGAATACCCCCACGCTGTCTCCCCGCTGCAGCATTCGATAGGTTTCCGGGTCTTCCGGTGGGATCTTCGCTACCGTTAACGTACTGCCTCGATGGGCGTTCAGGGCAGATAGCGCTTTGCGGATAGCGGTGAGCATGCCGAGACCCAGCACGTCCACTTTTAAAAGCCCCAAAGCCTCCAGGTCGTCTTTGTCCCACTGGATAATGGTGCGCTCCGGCATGGCAGCATTTTCCACCGGCACCAGTTGAGCCAGAGGGCCCTGGGAGATGACAAAGCCTCCAACGTGCTGCGAAAGATGCCTGGGAAAGCCGAGAATCTGCTGCACCAGGTATAGAAACTGCGCCACAAGCTGGCTTTTCGGATCAAGGCCAGCTGCTACCAGGCGCGCTTCCAATGCTTCCCGCTTGTCCCACCAGGCAAGCGACTTCGCCAGCAGATCGACCAGGTCGACATCCATGCCCAGCGCTTTGCCCACATCACGGATGGCACTCTTGGGCCGGTAAGTGATGAGGGTAGCCGCCAGGCCTGCCCGGTCGCGGCCGTAGCGCTTGTAGATGTACTGAATGACCTCTTCGCGCCGTTCGTGCTCGAAATCCACATCGATATCCGGCGGCTCGTTGCGCTCTCTGGAAACAAAGCGCTCGAACAGCAGGTGCATGCGTGAGGGGTCCACCTCGGTGACGTGCAGACAGTAACAGACCGCAGAGTTGGCCGCGGACCCGCGACCCTGACAGAGAATGCCCTGGTCGCGGGCGAACTGCACGATGTCCTGAACAGTGAGAAAGTAATACTCGTAGCCCAGCTCACCGATCAGCGCCAGTTCTTTCTCGATGAGCGCCCGGGTTTCGGCGGGGACGCCATCGGGCCAGCGTTCTGCGGCACCGGCGTAAGTGAGTTGGCGCAGATAATCGGCTGGCGTCAGGTGCGGCGGCACCAGCTCGCGCGGATATTCGTAGCGCAACTCGTCCAGGGAAAACTGGCAGCGTGTGGCGATGCGGCAGGATTCCTCCAGAAGCTCCGTCGGGTACAGGGCTTCGAGCTCTGCAATGGGCCGTAGGTGCCTTTCCGCGTTCTGAAAACCGCGTCGGCCCAGCTTTGCCACGGTGGTCTTGTGGCGGATAGCGGCAAGGACGTCCTGCAGCGGTTGGCGGCTGGGAACATGCGCGTGCACATCATTGCTGGCTACCAGCGGCAGATCGAGCCGCATGGCGAGCGTGAGCGCGTTGGCTGTCTTGTCCAGATCCTGAGCCTCGTGAAAGAGTTCCAGGCCGATCCATAGCGCGGGGAAAAAGCCTTTCAGATTTCGCCCCTGCGGGATCAGAGCTTCTATCCCTGTACAGGCGGGCACCCAGAGCGTGAGGCATTCATCCAGCCCCCACCGGAAATCCTCCAGCTGCACCCGATATTCACCTTTGGGCGATCGTCTGCGCAGACGGGTAATCAGAGCCGACAGCTGACCGTAGGCGATGCGAGTAGGTGCGAGAAGCACCAGATGAATGCCTTCCTCTAGATGGAACTCGGCGCCGATGATGAGTTTGATGCCGCATGCCTTGGCTGCCGTATGGGCTCTGACAACTCCGCAAAAAGAGCACTCGTCGGTCAGCGCGATTGCTTCGTAACCCAATGCTGCCGCCCGCTTCACCAGCTCTTCCGGGTGAGAAGCACCGCGCAGAAAGCTGTAGTTGCTGATGCAGTGCAGCTCGGCGAATTTCATGGTTGATTATCGCCCGTAAGGGCGCTTGTTAAGAAAAATAGCCATGCAGATACCAGCGGTCATGCGCATCTACAAAAGCCCAGCATTCCGCACCATCTTCATGCCGGGCTACGTAATAGTCGCGACATTGGCCTGCCTGCCACCATCCGGCCTGGATGCGCTCGGGACCTCGCAGCAGAGTGAGCTTTTCAGGTGCCGTGGCACGAGGAGGCTCGAACAGCCACAGCGGCCGTGTCGGGGGTGGCGCTGCCGGGGCCTGTTGCACGGCGCCGCTAGCGCTGCGGCGTCGATTAGTGCGGCGTCGATTAGTGCGGCGCCGGTTCGAGAGCGGGGCTCTGGCCCAGGCATTTTCCGGGCAGTGCTGGTCCAGAACCTCGATGCTGCAGCAGGCGCTCCGGCCCAGACGAGCACGCAGCTCATCTACCAGATCTTCCAGCTCCCGGGCTCGCCAGGCGCCCCCAGCCTCTCCCGGCAGCTGCTGGAATAACAGCTGGCTGTCGGCAGACCAGGGTTGCAGACGTCGTGCTTCCAGACCGATGCTCATGACATCATCCGGCAGTTCAACCTGTTCCAGTCGCAGCCGGGTGATGCCGAGAAAAGATTCCTGATGCTGCTGCGGCCGGGCGAAGCTTACCGGCAGGCGAAGCCGCCGTTCTGGATGGCCGCCTGCAGCGGCAAAGTGCCAGACCAGCAGTTCGGCCCCCAGCTGCCGACCTACCAGCCAGTGATGCAGTTCTATGAGCAGCCGCTGCATGGGAAAGAGCAGCGCCTCTTTGCTGTGAATGGGTTCCAGCAGGTGCAGGTCGTGATGAAATTGGTGGGCCGGCTGCAGACAGGATTGAGGGTCGGGCAGGGTACCGGAAAGTCGCTGCAGCTCATCCACCAGATGCTGGCCGAAACGCCTGGCCACAGATTGCCGGGGAAGGCTCAGAAGCTGTCCCAGGCTGTAGATGCCCATATTGGCGAAGCGTTCCACCTGGTCGGTATTGAGATTCATGCAGCTCAGCGGCACTTCTTCGATCTGCGCAGCTCGGGACCTGGCCAGCAGCAGGGCGGCCAGCGGCGTTTTTGCCCAGCGGCAGCAGACTTCGTGACCCAGACTTCCACACAGGGCTTCTACCTGTTGGGCCAGTGCTGCCACGTCACCGAAGAGTCTCAGGCTGCCGCCTGCTTCCAGGATCAACCCCGACGGCGACGCCAGGCTGATATGAGCGCTGAAGCGGTAAAGCATCTCTCCAAGCTGGCGTAAACGTCCGGCTTCCCGTTCCGGGTCGCGCTGATGATGTCGGAGCCCTGAAACAATGCTGTGGGCTGTGGCCAGGGTACAGCCCTGGACGATGCCTGCGTTCAGGGCCGCGGCATTACACAGTACAACGCGGTTGTCCTCGACGATTACCCGAGGTTCCGCGACCCGAGGCCCCGTGGGTCCAGCCAGGGCTTCAGCCGGGTCTTCGTCCCGAAGGCTTTCACCCAGATGGAAAACTTCCTGCGCAAGCGCAGGAAAGTGCAGGCCCAGCCACAGCATCAGTGGGTGACCCGGCTTCCTGTGCTCGACACTTCCGTGAGTGGTACCTCCGCCTGCAACTGACGCTGGTGTCGTCTCTGATCCCGCCTCTGTTCTCGCTTCTTTTCTCGCCACAGGGAAAGCTGCTCGCGAATTTCCTGTGGGCGCCGTTGTTCGCTGATCTGCAGTCGTATGCCGGATACCGGCCAGCCGCCGCGGCGCTTGCAGATATCCAGCGCTACGCTGCCCGGCTCGCCGGGTGTCATCTGCAGCCGCAGTTCAGCCATGGAGTTGGTGGCTGCCGCCTCGGATGGTCTGAACAGACAAGTGAGCGTGTGTCCCTGTCGAGCGGCCAGTTGCAGGCGGCGGGTGTCCTTGAGATGCAGCTGTTGCTCGTCCAGCCAGGCCAGCGTCATGCTGCAGGTACCCGATCTGCTGGCTCGTTCCAGCGCCCACAAAGCTTCCTGATGTGTTTTCGGATGAATCAGCAGGATCCGGCTGATATCGATGTCCAGCGCTTCCAGCGCTGGTGCGTAGGGAATGAAGGGCGGATTGATCCAAGCCACCCAGCGATGCTCGGAACGGGTCAGCTCACGCATCAGCGGTGCCAGCAGCCGCAGTTCTCCCACGCCGGTGGTATTCAGCAGAAATTCGGCGAGCCCCGCCCGCGGCCAGCCGCAGCCGGGCAGGTGCTCGTCCAGGACGGCAAAGCCGCTGGACAGCGTGTCGGGGGCCTGCGTGAGCTGGCCGGCACGCCAGAGGTCAGGATGGTGCAGAAGCTTTTTGATTTTGGCTGTGCTGATTTCAGATGAGCCGATTTCGGATATCGTGGTCTCTGGCGTCTTCATCGCGATACTGTATTTATGTACAGGGGTCGTTCAGATTACCTGTATGTATATCCAGCATCAAGCCCGTTTTGCCGCGAAAGGAAAAACCTGCAAGGAAAGCGTCGATAAGAGCGCCAGTAGAGAGCTCAATGGAAGATGGAGCGACCTCTTCCGATGCCGTAGTAGGCGAAGCCCAGCTGCCCGAGATAATCCGGGTCGTAGAGATTCCGGCCGTCGAATATCACCGGGGTCTTCAGGCGTGCCTTGAGGGCCTGGAAGTCTGGACTGCGGAACTCGTTCCACTCGGTCACCACGATGAGCCCATCGGCTTCTTCGAGGGTATCGTCGCGCTTGTCACACAGTGTGAAAGCAGGTTCCTCGGCATAGATCTCAGCCGCCGCTCTGCCCGCAGCAGGATCATAGGCGCGAACGCTGGCGCCTTGAGCGAACAGCTTATCCATGATGGTGAGGCTGGGTGCCTCCCGCAGGTCATCGGTGTTGGGTTTGAATGCCAAGCCCCAGAGCGCGAAGCGTTTCCCCTGCAAATCATGGTTGAAGTGTCGGGCGATCTTCTCGAACAGCACCCCTTTCTGGTTCTGATTGACAGCCTCTACGCCGCGGACGATGGCGGCGTCGTAGCCGACCTCGCTGGCGGTGTGCACCAGGGCCTTCACGTCTTTGGGAAAGCAGGACCCGCCGTAACCGGTGCCGGCATAAATGAAGTGGTAACCGATGCGCGGATCGGTCCCGATGCCGTGACGTACCGACTCGATGTCGGCCCCCAGACGCTCGGCCAGATTGGCCAGCTCGTTCATCAGGCTGATCCGGGTAGCCAGCATGACGTTGGCCGCGTACTTGGTAAGCTCCGCCGATCGCACGTCCATGTGAACAACCTTGTCATGATTGCGGTTGAACGGCGCGTAGAGGGCATCAAGCAGCTGGGCGCTGCGTGGGCTGCTGGTACCGACGATGATGCGGTCCGGTTTCATGAAGTCGCTGACCGCCGCGCCTTCCTTGAGAAATTCCGGATTCGAGACCACGTCAAACTCGATATCCTGATTCCTCGACTCCAAGGTCTCGACAATTGCCTGACGAACCTGATCAGCGGTGCCTACGGGGACCGTCGATTTGTCCACGATCACCTTGTGAGAATTCATGTGCTCGCCGATGCTGCGCGCAACCGAAAGCACATGGCTGAGGTCCGCCGAACCATCTTCGCCGGCCGGGGTGCCGACGGCTATGAACAGCAACTCGCCGTGATCGACACCCACCGGGATGTCGGTGGTAAATCTGAGGCGTCCGGCAGCGGTATTGCTGCGGACCATCTGCTCAAGCCCCGGTTCGAAGATGGGGATTTTTCCCTGGAGCAGAGCCGCCACTTTGTCCGGATCGATATCCACGCACAGTACGTCGTTGCCCATCTCGGCGAAACAGGTACCGGTAACCAGGCCTACGTAGCCGGTTCCAAACATGGTGACTTTCAAGCGATTCTCCTGATTTCAGCGGCTGTCTTCAGTATAGGCGGCTAAATCAACGCTTCGATCAGATAAGGTCCCGGCGTCGCAAAGCTCTCTGCCAGCGCCCGGTGAAAGGACGCGGCGTCCGTAGCCTGCACCGCGGGTACGCCCATGCCTCGTGCAAGATGCACGAACTCGAGGTCCGGGCGCGACAGATCCAGCATGTTCATAGCCTTCGGACCAGGATTCTGCGCACCTACGCGCATGAACTCCACCTGCAAAATGGCATATTTACGATTGGCGAACAAAATCACGGTAACGTCAGTGTTTTCCCTGGCCATGGTCCATAGAGCCTGAATGGTGTACATGGCGCTGCCGTCTGCCTGCAGAGCCACAACGCGGCGGTCGGGACAGGCGATCGCGGCCCCGACCGCCGCTGGGAGGCCCATACCAATCGCGCCACCCGTAAGGTCTAACCACTCGTGAGACACCGAGCGGGAAGTAAAGCCCGGTATGGCAAAGCCGGAGGTCGTCGCCTCGTTCACCAGAATCGCCTGCTCGGGCATCAGCGCGGCCAGTGACTGGGCAATGGTTTCCGGATTCAGCTTCCCCGTTGGTGCGCCAGGACGCGCGAGCTCGGATACTTCCGGCTCGATGATTGAAGCACCGACACCTTCAACCACCGCGTCGAGGGCGCTGAGCGTATCCTCGCCGGGCAGGGACAGCTGATGCACCTGGCTCCCTTCCGGGGTCAGCTCGCTGGACCTTCCGGGATAAGCAAAGAAGCTCACCGGCGCTTTGGTATCCACCAGGATCAGATGCCTTGTACCCACCAGCGCTTCTTCGGCCTGTTCGGCGAAATAGGGCAGACGCCCGATATTGAATCGGCCGGCACCTCGAGGGATGCGCGCAATGAACGTATCTCCCAGAACCCGGGCGCCGGTTTTTTGCGCAATCCGGCTGATCAGTTGAAGCCCCCGTTCGCTGACACCGAGGCCATTGAGCAGGAAGGTGCAGGGTTCGCCGGACAGCAGCGCCCTGATCGCGCCCGTGACGGCGTCGGGGTTTGTCGGCTCCAGGCCTGGCGGCGTCAGGGCAGTTGCGCTGCCCGGGGCGTCGTTCCACGCGGTATCTGCCGGCAGGATCAGCGTGGCGATCTGTCCGGGCGGCGACAAGGCCGCCTGGACGGCCTCGGCTGCATCTCTGCCGACCGAAGCGGCGCTTTCCGATACCCGGATCCAGGCAGAAACCGGATCGGCGAACCCCTCGATATTGGAGGTCAGGGGGGCGTCGAGCGCCCGGTGGTGGGTCGCGTGCTCTCCTACGACATTTACTAACGGAGAGCGCGCTCTGCGCGCGTTGTGGAGGTTCGCAAGGCCGTTGGCGAGCCCGGGGCCCAGGTGGAGCAGGGTGCACGCGGGCTTGCCTGCCATCCTCGCGTAACCGTCGGCCGCTCCGGTTACCACGCCCTCGAACAGACCCAGCACGGCCCGCATGCCGGGTTCGGTGTCCAGAGCAGCGACGAAGTGCATCTCGGAGGTGCCGGGATTGGTAAAGCAGACTTCTACGCCCGCGCCAACGAAAGTTTCAAGCAAGCTCTGTGCGCCGTTCATTCAGGTGTTCCCCAATTCAGCAAGTGGAAGTAGAAGATGTGCTGCAGGGTGCAGTCTATGTGCCGCTTTGCGTCGTGCAAAGGGATGCCGGTTGCAAAAGCATGTCTGCTTTGCAAACCGTGGTCGATCCTTTAGGCTCCGGGCCTTCGCCTGAACGGTCATCTACCCAGCTATGAGTTACGACTACGATCTGTTCGTCATTGGTGCCGGATCCGGCGGCGTACGCGCCGGCCGCATGTCCGCTGGCCAGGGGGCCCGAGTGGCCGTGGCAGAGAGTACCTATCTGGGTGGCACCTGCGTCAATGTGGGCTGCGTGCCGAAGAAACTGTTTGTCTATGGCTCTCACTACGCTGAGGAATTCGAAGATTCCGGTGCCTATGGCTGGAAGGTCCCGGCCTCTGATTTCGACTGGGCCACGCTGCGTGACAACAAGACGCGGGAGATACAGCGACTGAACGGCATCTACGAAAACCTGCTGAATGCTGCAGGGGTGGACATCAAGCTGGGGCGTGCAGTCCTTGAAGATCCACATCACGTACGGATGGGTGACGAAGTTTTCAGCGCCGAAAACATTCTCGTCGCGACAGGCAGTTGGCCGATGCTGCCGCAAGTGCCGGGCAGGGATCTGGCCATCAGTTCGAACGAAGCCTTCTACCTGGACAGTTTTCCCAGCCAGGCTGTCGTGGTTGGTGGCGGTTACATCGCGGTGGAGTTCGCCGGCATATTCGCCGGGCTGGGTGCAGAGACCCATCTTATCTATCGAGGTCCCCTGTTTCTTCGCGGATTCGACGACGAGGTGCGTGAGTTCGTTGCCGAAGAGCTGAAAAAGAAACACATTCATCTGCATTTCAACACCGAGGTCTCGGCTATCGAAGCCCCAGAGTCCCTAGAAGGGGGCAAGCGTCTGTCCCTTTCCGGCGGGCGGTCGCTGGATGCGGATCTGGTAATGTACGCCACGGGGCGCCTGCCGAACACTCAGGGGCTCGGCCTGGAAGCGGCGGGCGTCTCCGTCAACGAGCGGGGAGGCATCATCGTTGATGAGCACTATCAGAGCTCCGTGTCCAATATTTATGCGATTGGTGATGTGATTGACCGGGAACAGCTGACCCCGGTAGCGATTGCGGAAGGCATGTGCATTGCTAACAACCTGTTTACTGACAATCCCAGGCGGACGGTAAATTACGACCTGATTCCCACCGCCGTTTTCTGCCAGCCAAACATCGGCACGGTCGGGTTGACGGAGAGTCAGGCGCGGGAGAAATATGGGGCGGTTCAGGTTTTCGTCTCCACTTTCAAGCCGATGAAGCACACGCTGTCAGGTAGGGACGAGCGCACGATGATGAAGCTGCTGGTGAATCCGGCAGACGACAGGGTGGTGGGGGCCCACATGGTAGGTCCGGAAGCTGGTGAGATTATTCAGGGCATAGGAATCGCCATGACTGCGGGCGCAACCAAAACCCATTTTGATCAGACCATCGGCATTCATCCCACTGCTGCGGAAGAGTTCGTTACTCTGCGCGAACCGCGCGCCAACTGAAGGTTCAGCCGTGCGAGGGCTCGCAGGAAACGTGTGCTCCATAGTCAGGACAGAGCTTGTGAATGCATTGCGCAAACATGGACCCATTTACATCCTGCTTCTGGCGGCGATCCTTGGCGGTTGCGCGAACCACGGGCTTCTATCTGCGCTGGAAAAGCGCAACGTCATTCTCTTCCTGGGCGACGGCATGGGGGTCAGCACCGTTACTGCGGCGCGTATATTTCAAGGTCAGGGTCAGGGGCTTGCCGGCGAGGAGCATCTCCTGTCATTCGAGAGGTTCCCAAACGTCGCTCTCGTCAAAACTTACAACACGGATGCTCAGGTTCCGGACAGCGCGGGCACCATGACGGCCATTATGACGGGCGAGAAAACCCGGATAGGGGTTGTCGGCGTGAGTGCGGAGGTAAATCGCAACGATTGCGCCGCGGCGTTGGAACGCGAACTGCCTACCCTCCTCGAGATGGCCGAGGACCAGGGCTACGCCACTGGGGTCATCTCCACCACGCGTATCACGCACGCAACCCCGGCGGCTACCTTTGCGCATACGCCCAACCGTAACTGGGAGAGTGACGCGGATCTGCCAGACAGGGCCGCAGCGGAGGGCTGTCGGGATATTGCCCGACAGATGGTGGAGTTCGATCGTGGAAATGGTATCGACGTGATGCTCGGCGGTGGACGTTCCAGGCTCCTGCCGCGTGATATGGCTGACCCTGAGTATCCGGACAGGACCGGAATGAGGATTGACGGAAAGGACCTGGTCGCACAGTGGCTCGCAGCGGCGGATGGCCGCTCCTACGTCTGGCATCAGTCCCAGTTCAAGAACCTAGCGCCGGATGCGCCAGGGCAAGTCCTCGGACTGTTCGAGCCTTCGCATCTGCATTTCGAGGCCGATCGCAACCCGGCTACCGAACCTTCTCTGGCGGAGATGACGCGCTTCGCCATTTCCCGCCTGCAGCGCGAGCCGAGAGGATTCTTTCTGATGGTGGAAGGCGGCCGTATCGATCACGCTCACCACGTTACCAATGCCTACCGAGCACTTACCGATACCGTTGCCATGGCCGAGGCCGTGGCCGTTGCCGTGGACATGACCAATCCGGCGGAAACGCTGATCCTCGTGACAGCGGACCATTCCCATACTCTGACCATCAGCGGCTATCCCCGGCGAGGCAACCCGATCCTGGGCAAGGTGGAGACGACAGCGGGCGAGATGGCCAAGGACAGTGAGGGTAGGCCCTACACGACGCTGAGCTATGCCAACGGCCCTGGGCATCAAACCGAGCGAGCGGACTTGCGCGGCCAGGACACCACCGCGCCCCGCTACCGGCAGCTGGCGACGATTCCCATGCCCGTGGAAACGCATGCCGGTGAGGATGTGGCCGCGTACGCCATCGGCCTGAATGCCGAACAGGTGCACGGCGTGATGGAGCAGAATCGCTTGTTCCACGTCATGCGCGAGGCGCTGAATCTGGAGACCCCTTAGTACATGGCGTTTTTTCAAGACCTCATCGGCTATCTGGACGGGTGGCTTGGAAGCGCCGTCTACTTCCCGTTTCTGCTGCTGGGCGTCGGGCTTTTCTTCACCCTGTATCTGGGGTTTCCGCAGATCCGTTTCTTTCGCCATGCCTGGGGCGTCGTGCGGGGGAAATATTCATCCCCACAGGATCCAGGCGATACCAGCCACTTTCAGGCGCTGTCGACGGCGCTGTCTGGAACCGTCGGTACCGGCAACATCGGTGGGGTAGCTTTTGCCATCTATCTGGGCGGTCCGGCCGCCCTCTTCTGGATGTGGGTTACAGCCTTTCTCGGCATGACGACCAAATTCGTGGAAGTCACCGTCTCGCACAAGTATCGGGTCAAGGACGAGGAAGGGCGCATCGCCGGTGGGCCCATGTACTACATGGAACGCGGACTGAATATGCGCTGGTTGGCGGTGTTCTTTGCCATCGCGTTGGTGGTGAGCTCATTCGGTTCAGGAAACCTCCCTCAGAGCAACAATATGGCTGCGGGGATCGAAGCGTCCTTTGGCATTCCCACCTGGATGACCGGCCTGGTGCTGTCCGTGCTGTTGGGTCTGGTGATCATTGGCGGGATCCGCCGCATCGCAATCGTTGCCGCCAGCATCGTGCCGCTTATGGGCGTCCTCTATGCGCTTGCCGCTCTGGCTGTCACATTCAGCAACCTGGATCAAATCGTGCCCTCGTTCGTGTCAGTTTTCCGGGATGCGTTTTCCGGCTCTGCGGCCGCCGGCGGTTTTCTGGGAGCAAGCTTCGCATACGCTTTCAACCGCGGGGTGAACCGCGGATTGTTCTCCAACGAGGCTGGTCAGGGTTCTGCGCCCATCGCTCACGCCGCCGCCCGCACCCAAGAGCCCGTGGCAGAGGGCATGGTGTCCATTCTGGAACCCTTCATTGATACCCTGATCATCTGCACCCTGACAGGGTTGGTTATTCTGTCATCTGGAGTCTGGACGCAGAAATTCGAGAACGAATTCTCGGCCTTCGATACTGAGTTCATCGCCGGCACCTACTCCGACAACAATCCGCAGCAGGTGGCTCAGCTTTTTTCTCACCTGGAAATCATTCCGCCAACTGACGATCCGGTGCAACCGCTGACGGCCAGGATCCAGGTGATCGACGGCTTTGCGACCCGCCCGGATTACACGCTGATCCACAACCGGTCAGTTGCGGAGAACGTTCGTTACCTATCTGGTGGTGAACCGTTTACGGGGACCGTCGAGGTGGTGGATGGCGAGATGCGCAATGCCGACGTAACCATTCTTGGCCGGTCCCTGATTCACTCGGTGCCGCTGACCGCGGAGGCCTTCAAACGCAGCTTCATGGGCGATTTCGGTCAGTACGCGGTTACCGTGGGCCTGGTGTTGTTTGCTTTCTCCACGGCGCTCGCCTGGTCGTACTACGGCGACCGAGGCGTTACCTATCTGTTCGGCATTCGCGCCGTGATGCCATACAGGATCGTTTACGTCATGGGTTTTTTTCTGGCAACCATCGTCGATACCTCTCTGATTTGGCTGATTTCGGCCGTTACCCTGGCGCTCATGACCTTGCCCAATCTGCTCGGGCTGATGCTGATGCGCAAAGAGGTCAAACATCTCACCACCGACTATTGGCGCAAGTTTAAAAAGCATTGATTTCCGGTATAGTGCGGCGACTGTATTGATGCCGATTCAGGGGAAAGGACCACATGTCGCTCAGAGTTACCTTCGATCTCGATGACAAAGATCTTCGCTTTTTCCGCGCGAACATGAAGCAGGCCAAAACCGCTGCTAAGCAGGTTGGAGAAGATGAGATCCTCCTGAAGGCCGAGCAGATGGTGGAGGAAGTGAAAGGCAGCAAAGTACCGCTGTTCGTCATGCAACGTATCGAGCAACTTAACGCGCTGATTGATATGTGCCGCGACCAGGAGTGGGCCCTGGCCTCCAACGACCGAAAAAATGTTCTTGCCGCACTGGCCTACTTTGCAGATCCTCAGGACATTATTCCCGACGATGTCCCGGTGCTGGGTTATATCGACGACGCCATCATGATCGAACTGGTGGTCACGGAGTTGAAACACGAGATCGATGCCTTCAACGACTTCTGCCGGTATCGAAAGGAAGAAAAAGCGCGGAATCGCAATCCTAATCTGTCACGAGACGATTATCTGACGATGAAGCGCCGTGAGCTGCACAGCCGCATGCGGCGGCGGCGTTCCGGCAGCGGTTCCGGCGGCGCGAGGCGCACCCGCATTCGCCTGTTCTAGCGAATCCGCGTCCGCCGCGTCCCTGAAACGCCCGCCACCTCGAGAAACAGTAACTACCAGTTTACGCCGTTAGCCTGGCAGGCCTCGCACAGCGCGTAGACATGCTGCGGATCATTCAGGCTGTTCAGAAGCGACCCCGCCTCTGACAGACTTTGCAGCAGGGAACTGCCGGCCAATGGCAGGTCTGCGCCGACCGCGCCCATGAGCTCTCGCATGAGCAGCTCGCGCGGCGTCACCGGCTCCTCAATGATCTTGATACGAAAGTCGTCCAGCTCGGCCAGCTCTACCGCCTTATTCACCGCCAGGTCGCGATTGCCAAGTGCATCTACGAGACCCAAATCCAGTGCTCTGCTACCGATCCAAACCCGCCCCTGAGCAATGTTGTCTACCTGTTCCGGTGACAGATCCCTGCCGCGCGCGACCAGATTGATGAAGCGTTCATAGGTGTGCTCGACGCTGGCCTGCAGGATTCGCGCCGTCGGTTCATTGATCGGGAGCAACGGACTGATGTTCGACAACGGTGACGTGCGGACACCGTCGCTTCGGACACCGATGGCTGCCAGCCCCTCGTCAAACGTCGGGACGATGCCGAATACGCCGATTGACCCGGTAATTGTTGTGGGTTCTGCGACGATCGCATCAGCAGTTGACGCGATCCAGTAGCCGCCCGATGCAGCTACCGGTCCCATGGACACCACCACAGGTCTTCCAGACAGCTGGGTAAGTTCCAGTTCCTGGCGAATGAGTTCTGAAGCGAACGCACTACCGCCGGGAGAATTCACCCGCAGGACCAATGCCGCCACCGTCTCGTCTTCCCTGGCGCGGCGGATCAGGCCAATGATCCGGTCGGCGGCGATTACCCCGCCCCGGGCATCTCCGTCAACGATGGCACCCTCTGCGGTAATAATGGCTACGCGCCTGTCGGCGTCTCCTCCGGTTCTGTTCGCCGTGGCCTCCAGATAGTCGGCCATGGCCACGCCCCTGAAGTCGCCTTCGTTGTCATAACCCACTTTGTCTGCGATGCGGACCCGTGCCTGGTCCGGCGTCAGCAATTCGTCGACAAGGCCATACTCCACTGCCAGTCGGGCAAGGTCTCCGCCGGTCTCGTTCAGCACCTCGTCAAAGTGCTGGGCGTAGCGTTCGAAGCGCTCAGGATCTAGATCACGATTGGCGATGACCTCATCCGAATAGCGCGTCCACAGCCCGTCCACCAGTTCGCGGTTGGCCTGTCGAGCATCGTCAGACATGTCAATCCGCTCATAGGGCTCTACGAACTCCTTGTATCGACCAACCCGAAAAATATTAATATTAACTTTGAGTTTATCTAATAACTCTGTGAAATATAATCGATTGATTTCGAATCCTGGAAGAATGATCTGCCCGAACGGATGCATGTAGACGGCATCTGCGGCGCTGGCAATCAGGTAATGGGACTGGTCGTAGTAATTGCCGTAGGCAATCACCTCCTTCCCGGCTGCGCGGAAAGTCTTCAGCGCCGCAGCCGCGGCTTCGGCATGGGCAGTAGATGCGTTCTGCAGCCCGTCGAGATTGACGACAGCGAGCCGGATTCGTTCGTCGTCGGCCGCTGTCTTCAATGCCTTCAGCAAAACGTCGATTTCGGTTTCGGCAAGCGCCGCCCCTGGGGTCAGCCACTCCTGAAGCGGATCTGACAGAGAACGCTGCTCCACCAGGTTGCCCTGGGGATTGATAACCAGAGCGCCGCCGTCGGGTACGGAGATGCGCTCGCCCCCGCCGAATATCAGCACGGCAAGGAGCAGCATCATGCCGATGAAGAACAGGTTAGTAACGACAAGCCTGGTGCGGGTCAGGCCGTCGTTGATTCGGTTCCAGAGACTGCGTTCGCCCATATCTGGTTCAGGACCTACTGCCGATTACAATCCGCTAGCATGGCATGCGCAAAGTTTCCGGACCAGTGACCGGTTCTCAGGACAGCATGCGTCCGGATCTATCGCTTCTGAGCAAGGGTGCAATGGCTTGTCGCTGGCTCCCGGCTGTGCTGAAGTGCCCGATTTCCGGAACGAATGCATGCGCCTGGTATGAGCACAATATACGACAAAGATCTCCCGCGGAACCCGGCCAACTTTGTGCCTTTAACCCCGCTGTCCCTGCTTCGCCGAACCCGCGACGTCTATCCAGAGCGGCTGGCCATCATCTACGGCGACCGGCGATACCAGTGGCGAGAGACCTATGAACGTTGCACGCGACTTGCCGACGCGCTGCGCAAGCGAGGCGTCGGCAAGTCAGACACGGTTGCTGTTCTGGCCGCCAATCTGCCTGAGATTTATGAGGCCCACTTTGGCGTACCCATGGCAGGGGGCGTCCTCAATGCCATCAATTTCCGACTGGATGCGGGCACGGTCCGCTTTATTCTTGAACATGGTGAGGCCAGGGTGTTTCTGGTGGACAAAGAGTTCGGAGCCCTGGCAAAGGAAGCACTGGCCGGCATGACGCATCCACCTCTCGTCATAGGTATTGAAGATGCCACCTGCAATAGCGGCGAAGTCGTCGGAGATCTGACCTACGAAGCGCTGCTTGCCGAGGGAAACCCGGATGCCGATTGGTCTTTGCCGGACGACGAATGGGATGCCATTGCGTTGAACTATACGTCCGGCACCACGGGCAACCCTAAAGGCGTGGTTTACCATCACCGCGGGGCCTACCTGAACGCCGTGTCCAACGCTCTGACCTGGGATATGGGTGAATCCCCCGTGTACCTTTGGACTCTCCCGATGTTCCATTGCAACGGCTGGTGCTTTCCCTGGACGCTCGCAGTGAACGCCGGCACTAGCGTCTGCCTTCGCCAGGTGAGGGAAGATGCGGTCTTCGGTGCTATGGCGGCGCACCGGGTGACACACTTCTGCGGCGCTCCCGTCGTTCTCAATACGCTGTTGTCCGCACCAGATGCGCTCAAGCGAAGCGTGCAGCACGCGGTCAATGTGATGACGGCGGGTGCTGCACCGCCGGCGGCAGTAATCGAAGGCATAGAAGCCATGGGCATGTCGGTGACTCACGTGTACGGGCTGACGGAAACCTACGGACCAGTGACGCTATGTGCGTGGCAGGACGAACGATGGGGACAGCTGTCTGCAGCGCACCAGGCAGATTTCAAGGCGCGGCAGGGGGTGCGAGGGCAGATGCTGGAAGGCCTGCTGGTCGCTGATCCGGAAACTCTGGAGCCCGTTGCGCAGGATGGCGAGACAATGGGAGAGGTGTTCATGCGAGGCAACAACGTCATGAAGGGTTACCTCAAAAACGCGACCGCCACCGAGCAGGCGTTTGCCGGGGGCTGGTTTCACTCCGGCGACCTGGCGGTATGGCATCCGGACGGCTACATACAGATCAAGGACCGGTCTAAAGACATCATTATTTCCGGTGGTGAAAACATTTCCAGCATCGAAATAGAGGACGTTCTGTATCGGCATCCGAAAGTGATGGAAGCTGCCGTGGTTGCAAGGAGCGATGCGAAATGGGGCGAAACGCCCTGTGCCTTTGTCGCCCTTCGACCGGGAGTCGAAGCCAGCGTTGAAGAAATCGTCGACCATTGCAGGGCGAACCTGGCCCGCTTCAAGGTTCCCAAGCATGTGGTGTTTGGCGAGCTTCCCAAGACGTCCACCGGTAAGGTGCAGAAGTTTCTGCTCCGTCAGCAGGCAGAATCCCATTGAGCGCCCTGTGGACGTGGCCGGAACTGTGCGCCGTTTTCGGACTGCCGGTGATCGAGGGACCGGATGTGACGGGGATCAGTATCGACTCGAGACGGGTCCAGCCGGGCGATCTCTTCATCGCGCTTCCCGGCGATCCTGGCCCACGCTTCAACCCCAGCCAACGCTCCAGCCGCGATGGACATGAGTTTGTTGCCGATGCGGTGGCCAGGGGTGCAGCCGGCGTGCTGGTACAGGACGCGGGACAGCGGGAGATTCCCCAACTGCAGGTCGCTGACACGCTTGACGCGCTCTGGCAACTGGGCCGGGCAGGTAGAGGCCGACTCCATTGTCCGGTGGTGGCCGTCACGGGCAGCAGCGGCAAAACGACAGCCAAGGGATTTCTTGCAGCAGCCCTTCACGGCTTTGCTACCGCTGGAAGTCTCAACAATCACCTGGGCGTACCCCTCTCCCTGGCGTTGGCGCCGCGGGGTTCGCCAGCGGCCGTGTTCGAGATCGGCATGAATCATGCCGGAGAAATTGCGCCACTATCCGAACTTGTCCGTCCGGATGTCGCCGTGGTGCTGAATGTGCATCCGGCTCATATCGAGAACTTCCAGGGCATCCGGGAAATTGAACTAGAAAAAATTAGCATATACAGAGGGTTACCGAAGACAGGCAAGCTGGTTCTGGAAGAGTCTATCGATGCCGCCACCGTCCCTGAGGGCATCGAGATTGCCCGCTTTGGCAGGTCTCCAGGCGTCCGTGTCCGTCTGTTAAATGTGGCGTCCATGGATGCCAGTTACAGGGTCAAGGGTCAGCAGGTCGCTGCCCGGGTTCCCGGCGGCGGCACCCACCGGGCAATGACGCTGGCCGCGGTCATATGTACCCTCGACGTGCTCGGCATGGACCTGGAGCCCGCGCTGAACCTGCCGGATTCTCTGGTGCCGACCGGCCGCGGCCAGATCCATTCAACGGGCGGTATCACCCTGATTGACGACAGCTATAACGCCAACCCCGTGAGCATGCGAGCGGCGTTGGAATCAGTTCGCCTGCACCCGGGCCAGCGAAAGATAGCCCTGCTCGGCGAAATGCTGGAACTCGGTCCCGACGGACCCAGATTCCACGCAGAGTTGGTGGCGTATTGTGATGGTCTGGACGGCGTGATCTGCGTGGGGGAGGGGATGCGGGCACTGCACGATGCGCTGCCCGGTTCGTTACGCCTGGGATGGTACCCGCAAGCCGACGATGATCTCCGGGAGCAGGTCGTGGAGATGTTGAAGAAGGGCGATGTTGTGCTGGTCAAGGGCTCCAACCGGGTCTTCTGGCAGACGGGGTTTGCCGACAGATTAGTCAAACGATTGGCGCAGCGCTCTGCCCGGCGGTAGTAGCGAGGGGGATATGGGCGGTCGGCTATTGCCCGCTGGCAACAAGGGCACCCGAGGGTAACGTCCGGAACTGGCGGCCGTTCTGCGACTGCAGCGCTTCGGTGATGCTGCTGGGTACTTCAGTACGACGCGGGAAGATCCACCAGTACGCCCTCACGGACGAGCGGCTCCATTTCTGAAACATACTCATGTTGGTCCAAAGCGGAAATGATGTCCGCAGGAAGTTCTATCTCATCCCGCAGATAGGCGCGCAGTTCGGGATTGTCTTCCAGGTACTGTTCAGACGGCCAACGCGCTTCGAATGCTGCCACATTGCCTCTTGTGTCCGGGCGCCGACGATACAATGGATTGATCCGGTAAACGGCTCCGTCATTCTCAGATTCAAGATTGTCGGTTGTGGAGAACTCCGCGGAATTCGTCAGAATGAGATTAATCATCGGTTCGTCTTTAAGCGCGTCCGGACGTTCAGCGGGAGGAAGCTCGTTGCTCGCCTTCAGGACCGTCTGCTCCAGCAACGCGGATTCAGAAATCATTCTGCTGGCTTCGAACTGCTCGTCGACCAGGCTCTGGTACCCCTCCGGGCTCAGGGCCAGGTTCGGTGTCGGGGTAATGACGTTGCGATTTCTCAGCGACGAGATAACGACGACGGTATTCGCATGTCCGACCCGCTTGAGTTCCGCCAGCATCAGACGCTTCTGATAGATGAAGTGGTAGAAGTTCGACAACAGAGCAAAATCAAATACTGAGTCGCCGAAAGGCAAGCCCTGCTCAACATCGCAGCACACGAACCTGGCATCTGGTGCAACCCGCGTGTTGGCAAGCCAGAGCAGAAAGAAGTTGCGATCGAGACCCACGGCGTTCCCGGGCGACTGACTGTTGTTCAGGATCCGCGTGATATGCCCGGCGCCGCATCCTACATCCAGCTTCCAGTCCGCCGCGTTGGTCAGCTGCGACAGGGCGAGCGTGATCAGATATTTGGGTTGGCCTGCCCGGAACGAGAAATAATTGGCCGCGTTGTATCGTTCTCCGAAGTAGTGGCGGATGAGCCGGATCGCAGAACCGGGCGATTCATCCTGGCAAAGCATTTCGAACTGATGACGCCATTTAGTACGAAAATCACGCAACTGCGCCGAGCGCGCTCTTGCCGCCACCGCGGACGGGAGCAGCCGCGTCAATTGATGTGGCTTGGGCGCTTTCTGTCGAGGAGCCAAGGCTTCGATCAAAGCCTGCTTGTGCTCACCCGCCCGTATCAGCGTGCAAAGCCGCTCCGAGTCACAGTTCGAATCGGCGAGCGGGCCTCTGACGATTACCGGTATGCCGGCGATGAGAGGGTACTCAGAGCAGCTGCAACGCAATAGCCCGAACCGCTCTGCGTCGAACATATGCTCATCCTGACCGCTCAGTGCTTCCCCGCATCCCGGGCACGCAATCAGATTTTCGGGATCGCGTCCTTCCGTACTCAAAATGTCGTCCTTGTGGATGGCGGCGTTGCGCGGGGCCAATGCACCGGCCAGGCGATTATGACAAGATTCTAGCCAAGAAACGGCTCATCTTACCTGCTCGTTTTCCATTTGTCCCGCAAAGTTGGACTTGCTCGAAAAAGCCGCATGGACTAAGCGGATCAGCCGACCCGTGAGGAGAGCTCCTCTCTGACCGTTTGCCAAATGAGCTTGGTGCCGGCTCTGACGGTTGAAAGGCTACCGCGAAACGGGCCTTTCTTCTGCTGCGCCTCCAGGCGTTTGATGAGCATGCGCTCGCGTAGCGTCCAGCTCGCTTCCGGCTGAATCGCCAGTTCCCATGGAAACAGGGATTCGGCCGGCTTGGTGTCCTGCGGGTCTGCCAGCGCATCAGCGATAGACTGAAACGAGTATCCCATGCGTTCGATTGTTTCGGGACCGAGTGCTTGCAGGTAAGTCTGTGCAAAGTGGCGTGCCTGAGGGTCTTCGGACATCTCTTTCCAGCGTTCCAGGCTGTCCGTCGAAGGCCGCGTGTGTCGATGAATGCCAACCGGATCCGCCATTCTTCCTTTCGGTGGGGGCGTGCGGGAGTATTCGAGCATTTCCGGATGGTGGGAGATTCCGAGGTGTCCGCAGAGACTTTCAAGCTGCCCTTCGGGATCCGCCACGAACGATTCGTACTGCACGCGAATCGCTCGTGGTCCGGCACGTTCGATCCCATCGAGAATGAGAGCCGGGGCGTCCACCAGATCGACACGAAAGTCGCTCAGGGTCCGCCAGTTACCCTTGATGTACGTGGACAGCTCAGAGGCGAGGACCGCCATCGGGTTTCGGATGAGAAAGACAAAGCGCGCATTGGGAAACACTCTCAGCAGATCGGGCACGATGAAGTAGTAGCGCGGCGTCTTATCAAGGAATACGCGCTTCCCGCTTCGTTGTAGCGCGTTGCCGTAGATGACCTTGGCCCAGGCTCGAATCGCGTCATCGTACAGCTCGGGCCCGTCAGTGTAGTAAGACAGAAATTCGCGGGTGCCCGCTCTGGCCCATTTCGATGAATACTCGGTTTGAATACCGCGGTCGCGCAGTCCGTACATCGGATGAAGCATCAGCCAGGTCTCGGCGGAACTCTGTATGTCAGGGTGACCACTGAGCACGCGCTGCAGCAGGGTCGAACCCGACCGTGGCTGAGAGACGATGAAGATCAGGTCCTCGCCGAGATAGTTGGACGTCATAGCGGGATGCGTTGATTCAATCTGAGCGTGCATTATGGGTCTCTCCATGACCGCCAAACATGAGCTGGATGTAATTGCACCGGGTTCCGCTCGCTGAGCTGCACGCCCGTATTCACAGAAACGAGACAATCATCATCCTGTATATAGGCTAGACTTTCACCTTGATACTTCAAGACTATTCAGAGGTCGTCGGGTAGAGCTGTGGCAAGGGAAATTTTAGAAATACCTATCATCAGGATAGAGCCGCCCAAGCGCTGGGAAGCGTTGAACCTCGAGGAGTTGAAGAACTATCGGGATCTCTTCTTCTTCCTGGTGTGGCGCGATATCAAGGCGCTCTACGCTCAGACCGTCCTGGGATTCGCCTGGGCCATCATCAACCCGCTGGTGCAGCTCGTCATCTTTACCATAATTTTCGGGAAGGTCGCCAAAATCGAGACCGATGGTATTCCGTACACCTTATTCACGGCGGTTGCCATAATTCCCTGGACTTATATGTCAGGTGCTATGACATCTTCCGCCCAAAGCCTCGTCGCGGGACAAAACATGCTGGGCAAGATTTACTTCCCGAGACTGATTTTCCCCATCACCCCGGTTCTGGCCAAGCTCGTTGACTTTTCAATTTCTCTGATTCTGCTGATTGGCATACTTATCTTTTATGGCGTGACACCAACGCTCAATCTTCTGCTGCTGCCCGTATTCCTGTTGATGATGATTGCGGTTCCCATGACGGTCGGCATGTGGTTGTCTTCGCTGGCGATACGCTTCCGAGACGTAAGATTCGCCATGGGTTTTGCGATCAGCATGCTGATGTACTCGGCGCCCATCGTCTACTCTGCATCGGCGATCCCTGACGAGTATCGGCTGATCTACGCGTTCAATCCCATTGTCGGGGTAATTGAAGGGTATCGCGCCGTGCTTCTGGGGTCTGATATTCCTTGGAACTATATCGTGCCGGGCATATGCGTAAACGTTCTACTGCTGGTATCGGGAGCGATATACTTCCGGCGAATGGAGCGGGTCATCGTGGACGTAATTTGACCTTTTCGGCAGATATCAGGGATTTCCGTGACCGAAAAATTTTATCAAGACAAATGCAGCGAAAGGCGTGAAGCGTAATGCGTGACCAGGATTGGGCAATTAGGGTTGAGAACCTGGGAAAGCTCTATCGGCTGGGGACCCAGGACCGCGCTGAGGAAAACCTGGTCAGCGCGATAGTCGGGGCGCTAAAGAGCCCTCTAAGGAACTATCGCAAGTATCGGTCCACTTACGACTTCCGCGACGTCGAGGCTCTTGGGGACGATGCCATCGATGCGGGAGACAGCGGTGCCTTCTGGGCGCTGAAGGATATTTCCTTCGAGGTGAAGCAAGGTGAGGCGCTGGGTCTCATAGGCAGCAACGGCGCAGGAAAGTCCACGCTCCTCAAAGTGTTGTCGCGAATCACACCGCCTACCCGCGGGCGGGCCGAAATTCAGGGCCGACTGAACAGCCTGCTGGAAGTTGGCACCGGCTTCCATCCGGAGCTCACCGGGCGTGAGAATGTATTTCTCAACGGCACGATACTGGGGATGCGGCGCAAGGAGGTCGAGAAAAAGTTCGATGCCATCGTGGATTTTTCCGGGGTGGAACGATTCCTGGACACGCCGGTCAAGCGCTACTCGAGCGGGATGCGGGTTCGCCTTGCGTTTGCTGTAGCAGCTCATCTCGAGCCCGAAGTTCTCATCGTCGACGAGGTCCTCGCAGTGGGCGATGCGGAATTTCAACGCAAGTGCCTGGATAAAATGCAGGAAGGTGGAAAGTCCGGACAGACGGTAATTTTTGTCTCTCATAGCATGCCTGCCATCTCACGTCTGTGCGACCGTGTCCTGCTGTTAAAAAATGGCAGGGTGGAGATGGATGGTCCTACTCACGATGTGGTTAGCGCCTATCTCACCAACGAAAGACCCAACAGCGCGCAGAAACAGTGGCCAGACCGGGCGACCGCCCCGGGCGGCGAGGTGGCTCGTCTTTGCGCGGTCAGGTTGATGTCTGAGGATGGGGCCGTATCGGAAACCTTCGATATCCGACGCCCCGTCGGGGTTGAAATTCACTACGAGGTGCTGAAGGGCGGTTGCTCGTTGATGCCGACTTTCTCTCTCTGGAACGATGAGGGCATCAACATCTGCGTTGCAGTCGATCAGGACAAGCAGTGGCGTGGCAGACCCCGCCCGCCGGGTCATTATGTCAGTACCGGATGGATACCCGGCAACCTCCTTGCCGAAGGCGTGTTCAGCGTAAACGTGACGCTGTGGACCATGGCGCCGGTCCGCCGCGTGGAGTTCCATGAAACAGATGTCGTAGCATTTCAGACCTTAGATACGCTGGACGGCGATTCTGCACGGGGAGACTTTCAGGGAAATCTTCCGGGTCTGATCCGCCCCATGCTGCGTTGGACGACAGCCACCGATACGGTTCGCGCGGCCAACGGCTAAGACATCTGACGTTTCCGCAGAACGCCAGCACCGCGCTGTGAACCGTGGTTTCGTCTCACGAGCACGGCGCCAAGCCTGACGGTCGATCTGGTCATCCATCTCCGGACTGAATAGTCGTACAGAGATGTGATCTTCGAAGTAGGACCGTAAGTATCTGTACTCGGCGGCATAGTCTTTCACTGGGTCGTGTAGTGGAATAGGGCTAAGGGAACGGGACGGCGTGGTGAAATTGCCTGATGAAAGAAAGCGATCCTTCCAGAGACGAGAAGCACCTTCTCCGGTTGCTCGCCAGGAATTTCTCGATGGCCAGACGTGAGTGGGCGATCGTCGGGTGTCTGTGTACTCTGGGTGTGGGTCTCCTCGTTTACATGGTCATATTCTCACTTGGGCCAAACAATCCGATTTCTGCAATTTGCGACGTTGGTATTCTGGCCATCGAATCGGACGCCTATCAGCGGGTGTTCGAAGTTCTCTAGGACCCGCAGACTCAGCACCCCCGTTGATCTTGCACGCGTTACGATCCGCTGCCCTTCTTTGTGCCGTTCGACTTGGCAGACAGCACCAGATAAG
>JAHEEG010000185.1 GCA_024640825.1 Gammaproteobacteria bacterium | reverse complement strand
TGCCCACCGAGATTTACCTCGTCAAAGTCGGCATGAACATGACCGAAGGTGTGGTAGAGGAATGGTACATCGCCGACGGCGGTACCGTTGAAAAAGGCGAGTTGCTCTACCGCCTGGAAACGGAAAAGGTCAATCTCGATGTGGATGCGGAAGCTTCCGGTACGGTCCGGCACATCGTCGCCGAAGGCGTGACCGGGAAACCGGGCGACGTGGTCGGCTACATCTACGCGGCCGGCGAAGACATTCCCGACGTCCTGCCCGGAGCAGGGGGTGGCACCGCAGCGGCGCCGACAGAAGCACCCGCTGCAACACCAGCCGCAGCGGCGCCCGCAGCGACCGCCGCCGCCTCCACCGATGAAGGCGGCCGACTGCTGTCGTCCCCCGCGGCGCGCCGTCTTGCCCGAGAACTGGACGTCGACATCACTGCGCTTGCGGGCTCCGGCCCGGGTGGGCGCATTGTTGAAGCAGACGTACAGGCAGCCGCCGATTCAGGAGAAGCTGCAGGCCGGCCGGCACCCTCCTCTCCCATCGCTCGCAAGCTGGCCCGCGAGCTCGGAGTAGATCTGAACACGGTCAGGGGTACGGGTCCCGGCGGTCGGATTACCAAGGAAGACGTGGAAGCAGCGGCGGCTGCGCCAGCGGCAGCGTCCAGGCCAGCTGCGCCTCAGCCGGTCGCCGGTGCCGTTGGGCAGGACGAAACGCTGCCCATCAAGGGCATGCGCAAGACCATTGCCACGCGGATGCACGACAGTCTGCAGTCTATGGCTCAATTGACCATGGACATGGACGTCGTCATGGACGATGCGGTGCGTCTGCGTAATCAGTTGGTCGAGGAATGGCAGGACGACGGTGTCCGTCCCACGTACACAGATCTCGTTATTCGCGCCGTGGCCAAAGCGCTGGAGAAGCACCCGAGAATGAACATGGTGTTCGGCGAAACAGAGATGACCCTGTTGGGCGCAGTGAACGTCGGCATGGCTGTCGCCATGGAAGAAGGATTGATCGTGCCCGTGGTGCAGAATGCCAATCTGCTGAGCATGCGGCAGCTGGTTCAGGAATCCAGCCGTTTGGCGGAGGCTTCCCGCAGCAACAGCCTGACCATCGACGATCTGCAGGGCGGGACCTTCACCGTATCGGCGTTGGGGATGTTCGGCGTAGACTCGTTCACGCCAATCATCAACGCGCCGCAGGTAGGCATACTCGGTGTCAATCGGATCCGCGACGATGTGGCGTGGGAGGGCAATACCCCCGTCAAGCAGCAGCGCATGCGACTGTCGTTGACCTGGGATCATCGGGCGTTGGACGGCGCGCCAGCCGCTCAGTTCCTGGGCACGGTACGCGACCTGCTGGAGTCGCCGTTCCGCCTGCTGGTCTGACGAGATAGACGACGCTCCGTCGAGCACGTTTGACAGCATCTGGACAGCACCGAGCGACACCGCGGGTCTTCCCCAGTTTTACGAGCTGAGAAATCCGGACATGGGGGGGATATCCAGGAGCGTAGCAGGCGCCATCGCGTGGGTGGGTAAAGCTCCCGATCCGCTCTGACACCTGACTGCCAAAGCTTCGACCCTGGGCGTGGCAACCGACTATAATTGCCCGCTGTTCCCTTAACCGCGAGGCTGGTGTGACTCATTTTGTAAAACGAATCGCTGACGTCAGGAAAGGTGCAACAGCCCTTATCGATGAGCGAGGCGAAACCTCCTGGCAAGACCTGAACCAGCGCAGCAACCGCCTGGTCCACGCGTTGCGATCCCTGGGTTTGACCGCGGGCGACAGCATCGCCCTGTACGCCGGCAACTGTCGCGAGTACTACGAGATCATGATGGCGGCCAATCATGCCGGTCTGGTCTACGTCCCCGTCAACTGGCACTTCAGCCCTGAGGAACTGGCCTACGTCGTGGCCGACTCCGGGGCTAAGGTGCTGTTCGCCGAAGGCCAGTTTCTCGACCAGGCCCGGGCCGCAGCGGCTCGCGGTGAAACGCCCGATCTGCATACCTGCGTCGCCATCCGCGGCGCCGACGCATCAGATACGTTCAAGGACTATGAGGCCATGCTGGCGGGCGCGAGCGCCGAGGAACCCGACGGTCAGGGCGCCGGCGGGCCCATGTTCTACACCTCCGGGACCACCGGGCGGCCCAAGGGTGTGAAATCCAGCACCTTTGCCGCCGGCGGGCCCCTGGAAGTGCTTGAAATGATCGGCGCTGGTCTGTCGCAGATGCTGCAGATTCCCAGCGACGGCACCACCTATATCTGCGGGCCGGCCTACCACTCCGCTCAGTGGGCGTTTTCTTTTCTGCCGCTGCTCACCGGTAGCCGTGTGGTCATGCGTCACAAGTTCGATCCGGCGGAGAGCCTCGAGGTCATCGACCGTCACGCGGTTACCAACGTACACCTGGTTCCCACCCAGTTTCACCGGCTGCTGCGCCTGGACGCCACCACCCGTGAGGCCTTCTCCGGCAAAAGCCTGCAGGTGGTCTGGCACGGCGCCGCTCCCTGCCCGCCCGACGTCAAGCGGCGCATGATCGAGTGGTGGGGGCCGGTGGTATCCGAGTACTACGGATCCACCGAAGGCTCCATCGTCACCATGGCGAACGCCAAGGAATGGCAGGCACATCCGGGCACCGTCGGCAAGCCAACCGCCCTGGTTGAGGTGACCATTCGCGACGACGCCGGCCAGGTGCTGCCCTCAGGAGAGTCCGGCCAGATCTACGTGAAGAGTCTGATGGGGTCGGATTTCGAGTATCACAACGAGCCGGAAAAGACCGCGTCCGTCCATCTGGAGCCCGGTGTTTATACCTTTGGTGACATTGGCTATCTGGACGAAGAAGGCTATCTGTATCTCAGCGACCGAAAGATCGACATGATCATTTCCGGGGGCGTGAATATCTATCCGGCCGAAATTGAGGCGGTGCTGGTCAATCACCCCGCCATCGAGGACGCTGCCGTGTTTGGCATTCCAAACGATGAGTTTGGCGAGGAGGTGAAGGCGGCGGTGCAACTGCACGGCGGATACGCGGCGGACGACAGCCTGACCGCAAGCATCATCGCCCACTGCCGCGAGCATCTGGCCGGCTACAAGGCGCCCCGCTCCATCGACTACGAGGAAGCGCTGCCGCGGCACGAAACCGGCAAGCTTTACAAGCGCCTGCTGCGAGACCGTTACTGGCAGTCCAGCGAGCGTAGAATCTGAGGAGAAACCCGGCATGGGATGGTACGAAAGTTACGTTCTACCCAAGTTCATCGACAAAGCATGCAGCCAGCCGCCCATGCAGGAACTGCGGGCCAGATACGTGCCAAGAGCCACCGGTGAGGTTCTGGAGATCGGTATCGGCAGCGGCCTGAATCTGGCGCATTACTCTTCCGGCGCGACCGCGATCACCGGCCTGGACCCCGCCGCTGAGCTCACGCTGGTGGCCGAACAGCGGGCCAGTCGAATCGACACGCCGGTGAGCCTCATACGCATCTCCGGGGAGGAAATTCCGGAGCAGGACGCCCGCTTCGACTCGCTGGTCTGCACCTGGACGCTGTGCTCCATTCCCAACGTGTATGCCGCTCTGCGCGAGATGCATCGAGTGCTGAAACCCGGCGGTCGGCTGTTTTTCATCGAGCACGGCAGGGCACCGGACGCGGCCGTGCACCGGTGGCAACGGCGCATTGAACCGCTGTGGAAGAAGATCGGCGGCGGCTGCCATCTGACGCGAAAAGCCGACGAACTCATCCGGGACGCCGGTTTTCTCGTCACCGAGTGCGATTCAGGCTACCAGCCAGGCCCCCGCTTCGCCGCTTACATGACCCACGGCGTGGCGCAGCGTCCCCGCTGACGGGAGAGCTCAGATGCCTAACTGGTCGAACTGGTCCGGCCGTCAGCAGGCAACTCCGGAGGCCCTGCATTTTCTGCGCAGCGAGGCGGATGCGCAGGCGCTGGTGGCGAAGGCAGCGCAAAGCGGCATCGGGGTTCGGGCTGCCGGCAGCGGTCACAGCCACGCGCCGCTGGTGCCGGATGACGGCGTCATCGTCGACACGACGGGCCTGGCAGGCGTGGTCAGCATCAATGGTGAAGCCCGGCGGGCCCGGGTCTGGGCGGGCACCAAGATCTACGCCCTGGGCCGCCCGCTGCACGATGCCGGTCTGGCACTGCAGAACCAGGGTGACATCGACCGCCAGGCCATCGGCGGTGCCTGCGCCACGGGGACTCACGGCACGGGCATCAAGCTGCAGAGTCTCTCTGCGGCGGTTACCGGAGCCCGCATCGTCCTGGCGTCAGGCGACATCGTCGAGTGCAATGCCGAAAACGAGTCGCAGATATGGCAGGCGGCGCGCCTCAACCTGGGCGCGCTCGGCATCGTCACCCAGCTGGAGCTGCGGGTGAGGCAAGCGTATCGGCTGCAGGAGCAGAGTTGGACCGCCGGGTTCGAGGAACTGCTGCCACAGTTGCCGGACCTGACCCCAGCGACCCGTCACTTCGAGTTCTTCTGGTACCCGAACAACGACACGGCTGTAATCAAGACCATCGAAGAGACCAGCGCTGAAGCGAGTTATCCGCTGGCCGAGGAAGGCGGCCGGATCGGCTGGAGCTACGAGGTACTACCCAACCACCGGCCGCACCTGCACACCGAGATGGAGTACAGCGTAGCTGCAGACCGGGGGGCCGACTGCCTGGGCGAGATCCGCCGCCTCGTGCAGAGCGAATTTCCGGAGGTTCGCTGGCCCGTCGAATACCGAACCGTAGCCGCGGACGACGTCTGGCTTTCCAGCGCTTACCAGCGGCCAACGGTCACTATTTCCATCCATCAGGATATCCGGGAAGACGAGACCCCTTATTTCCGTGAGTGCGAAAGGGTATTCCTGGCATTCGGGGGACGTCCCCACTGGGGCAAGGTGAACTATCTGGACGGTAACCAACTGGCAGCCATGCATCCGCGGTGGCAGGATTGGTGGACAGTGCGCGACCAGCTGGACCCCAAAGGCATTTTTGTTAATGCTTACCTGCGGCAGCTCCGGCCTGGCTGATCGGGAATTCGGGAGGGGGCTCTGGGAGAGCAGATGATGGGAGATAGTAAGGGCGCCAGAACCAAGGGTAGCCTGCTCTGCATAGCGGTCATGCTCGTTGCGCCGCTGTGGGGCTGCGATTCGGACAGCACGCCCGGCAACACCGACACAGCCGCGCGCCCGGGATCCACCGGAGCAATCACCGACACGGCGCGCATTGCAGGCGCCAGGCGGGAACCCGATCAATGGTTGACCCACGGGGGAACCTACCATGAGCGGCGGTTTTCCTGGCTGGACCAGATCAACGACGGCAACGTCTCAAAGCTGGGGTTAGCCTGGATTTTCGATTTCGACACCCACCGAGGGCAGGAATCCACCCCCCTGATGGTGGACGGCACCCTGTACGTGACCAGCGCGTGGAGCAAAGTTTTCGCGCTGGACGCGACAACGGGCACCGAGCTCTGGCGGTTCGACCCTCAGGTTCCAGGGGCGGCCGGAATCAACGCCTGCTGCGACGTCGTGAACCGAGGGGCAGCTTTTTATGACGGTAAGGTGTTCGTCGGCACCATCGATGGCAGGCTCATCGCGCTGGATGCCGAAACCGGCAAGCTGGTCTGGTCCACGCTGACCGTCGACCCGGAAAAACCTTACACCATTACCGGGGCACCGCGCGTCGCCAAAGGCAAAGTTTTCATTGGAAACGGGGGCGCAGAATACGGCGTGCGCGGTTATGTGAGCGCCTATGACGCAAACAGCGGAGCGCTATCGTGGCGCTTCTACACCACCCCGGGGGATCCGCAACTGCCAGCCGACGGCGCAGCTTCCGATCCCGTGTTGGCCAACACAGCCGCGGCCACGTGGCATGGCCGCGCTTTCCTGGACTACGGAGGCGGCGGCGGAACGGTCTGGGATGCCATCGTGTATGACCCCGAACTGGACCAGCTATACGTTGGCACCGGCAACGGCTCACCTTGGAACCGTGTAATCCGCTCCGAAGGTCGCGGCGACAATCTCTTTCTGTCTTCCGTGCTCGCGCTGGATCCGGATACCGGCGACTACCTCTGGCACTATCAGGAAACGCCCGGCGAGACCTGGGACTACACGGCAACCCAGCAGCTGGTGCTGGCCACGCTCAACATCGAAGGTACGGATCGTCAAGTTCTGCTGCACGCGCCCAAGAACGGATTCTTCTACGTTATCGATCGTCGCACCGGAAGGCCGATCTCGGCCGAAAAGTTCGTTCCCGCCAATTGGGCGGACCGTATAGATTTGGCCTCCGGCAGACCGGTGGAGAGCCCCGGGGCAAGATTCGAGAATGCGCCTTTTCTCTCCACGGTGGGCGGTGCCGGCGCCCACAACTGGCAGCCCATGTCGTTCAGCCCTCTCACGGGCCTCGTCTACATTCCTGCCCAGCAGATCGCCTTCCTTTATTCCCGCGATGAGAAATTCGTCTACCGGCCCGGCGAGTGGAACCTGGGAGTCAACCTGACGCAGGATCCACTGCCTGTCGACGAGGCCGAACGGCGGGCCATCCGCGACGG
>JAHEEG010000184.1 GCA_024640825.1 Gammaproteobacteria bacterium | reverse complement strand
GGCCACTCTGCTGAAGCCGGCCCAAAGCTCGGATATGCGCTTCAAGTGGTCTTCGATGGCCTCGCCGCGATGATGGCGCAGGGCATTTTCGAACATAGGGTAAATCTGGATAGGCCGACCCAGGCGCATCTGCTTTTCCGCCTCGTGACGCATGTCCTTGTCGACGCCGATCCATCGGTCCGGTGTGCCTGGCAGCTCCTGCCAGTCCAGCTTGACACCGGCTCGTGCGGCTTTGGCCTGACTGTTGCCGCATTCTGCGCCGGTAATGACGATCACATCCCGGGTACCCGCCTGAATCTCCAGCGCGCTCTGGTTCACCACGCTCTGGACAAAGTTGCCGCCGAACTGCGAAGTGACGGTTTCGGCGCCGCTGTTGCCGATGGCTTCGGCCACCGCTGCCGCAGGATTTTTGTAGGGCCAGATGCCGCGAATGACCCGGACTGAGTTCGCTTCTGCAAGCAGACGCGAGCTGCCGGCGTCGTCGGCGGCCATCCGCACCGCGTCGATCATCAGCTCGATGGGCTCTTTGCCCTCGGCAGGTTCGGTGATGCGCTGCTCGAGCTGCGCGATGCCGACCAGAACCGGTGTTTCACTCATCTTGGTTGCCGCCTTACTCCGGAGAGCGGGCATGATACCGAAAGCGCAGGCTTCTGGGGAACGCGTACGCGCATCATCGGTTATCGACCCTAGGACGCCGGATTGGCGAAGGAAACCACATACTGCTCAGTTTTGTGTCAGGGCATCTGCGAGCGATCTGATGCTGTCGGTGTCCGTGGCCGGGAGGTTGAGTGGCGGGTGCGCCTTGCCACCGTCATTGATCCCGGTAATGAGCTTGGTGATTTCCGCGGGATCCCGGCCGGTGAATGCCAGGGGCCCGGAGTGGCAGGCGGCGCATCCGGCCGCGGCCTCCGTCGCCGCGCTTGCAGCCGCACTATCAGCCTTCGAAGCGCCGTTCGCATCTTGTGGTTGTTCCGCGTCGGCGCCGCACGCGGACAGCGTAATCAGTGCGGATACAGTCGTGAGTTTCAGAAATCTTTTCACAGAGTTGGCTCCTTGTCTGGCGCTGCCGGCAGAATTCATGAGGACGAAAACCAGGCGCCGTCCGACAGCGCCCGCAGTACGTCACGCCGGCAGATCATACCGACAAGTCTGCCTTCTATCACGACCGGACACCGCCGGTGTGGTGAGCGGGCAAAGTAGGCAGCGACGTCCATCAGGCTGTCATCCGGCAGCACCGTCTCCACGGATCGGCTCATGAAGTCTTCCACGAGACCGGCCGACTCGTCGTGGTAGCCGGCGCTCAAGGCCACCTTGATGCAATCCCTCTCGGTGAGTATGCCCACCAGGCCGCCAAACTCGTCCACCACGGGCATGCCTGAAATGTCCCGGTCGATCAGGGTGCGTATGGCTCTCATGATGTCGGTATCGTGGCTGACGGTCTGCACGGTCGTCGCCATGTAGTCCTTCACCCGCATTGCTTCGGCTTTCATTTTCCCGGCTCCTCAGGTTCCGAAGTCGTCGAAAAGAATGCTGTCGCGGTCAACGCCCAGATCCTCCAGCATCCCCACTACGGCGCCGCTCATCAGGGGCGGACCGCACAGATAATACTCCGCCTCCTCAGGGGCCGGATGTCCTTCGAGATAGGTTTCGTAGACGACCTGATGGATGAGCCCGGTCGGCCCCCCCCATCGATCTTCGGGACCCGGTTCGGAAAGGGCGACCTGATAACTGAAATTGTCATGGTCGCGGGCCAGCGCTTCGAATTCGTCCCGGTAGCACAGCTCGCGCAGGCTACGCGCCCCGTACCAGAAGCTGATCCTGCGCCGGCTTTGCCGATTCACCAGCAGATCCAGGATCATGGATCGCATCGGGGCGATGCCGGCGCCGCCACCGATGAAGATCATTTCCCGCTCGGTATCGCGGGTATGAAAAGACCCGAAAGGCCCCGACAGGGTTATCGAGGCGCCTTGCCGCAGATTGAAAAGGTAGGAAGAAGCCCGCCCAGGCGGCGTATCCGGCGGTGCGCTGTGCGGGGGCGTCGCGATGCGTACCACCAGGCTCACGGTTTTCTCGGCAGGGTAGCTGGCCAGTGAGTAGGCGCGCAGGGTCGGCGCTTCAATGTTCACGCGCAGATTCCGAAGCCTCGCCCAGTCCTGCAGGTAAGGTTCCGGCACCTCGAAGTCGGCGAATCGGACTTCGCCGGTTGGCGCTTCCAGCAGCACGTAGTCGCCGGCCTCGTAGTTCAGGTCTTCGCCAACCGGCAGCGCCAGCGTCAGCTCTTTGAGGTAAGGGGCCAGGAAGCGCGTGCTGCTTAGCGTACATGGCAACCGGCGCGCTTCCAGGATGTCCGCCGGAACGCTGACCTGCAGATCTTCCCGAACGGTCACCATGCATGCCAGCCGTTCTCCCAGGGCTGCATCCCTGCCGCTGATGTGATTGCGCTCCGTCGGCAGCAGGGGCCCGCCGCCGCTGCTCACCCGCAGTCGGCACTGGCCGCAGGAGCCCCGCCCGCCGCAGGCGGCGGGAAGGTAGACGCCGTGGTCAGCCAGGGTCCACAGCAGACGATCTCCCGACGTGACCTGCAGCTCGCGCTGCTGGTTCAGGCTGATGGTGACCTGCCGCTCTGGAACCAGTCGCTGGCGCACCAGCAGAACGGCGATGGCGAGCAGCAGCACGACGGTGGTGAAAACGGCCATGGCTGCGACGACCTGAAGCATCGGTTGCTAAAACTCGATGCCGGTGAGCCCGGCAAAGCCGAAAGCCAGCAGGCCGGTAACGATGAAAGCGATGCCCAGACCCTGTAAGCCGACGGGTACGTCGCTGTAGCGCATGCGTTCCCGAATCGCCGCGAACAGCACCACCGCCAGAGCCCAACCCAAGCCGACACCCAGGCCGTAGGCCAGACTCCCGGTAAAGTCGTAGGAACGCTGCACCATGAGCAGCGACGCGCCCAGAATGGCGCAGTTGACGGTGAGTAGAGGCAGGTAGATGCCCAGCGTCTGGTGCAGAACCGGCGTGAAACGCGCCATGGCGACTTCCAGCATCTGCACGAGGGCGGCAATCACGCCGATAAAGGTGACGAACTTCAGATATGACAGATCCAGCGTGTCCAGCCCTGCCCAGGCCAGTGCCCCCGGCGCCAGGATATGCTGATAGATGAGGTTGTTGACCGGTACGGTGATCAGCTGAACGACGATGACCGCGATGCCCAGCCCGATGGCGGTTGCCACCCGCTTCGATACAGCAATGTAGGTGCACATGCCCAGCAGGAATACCAGTGCCAGGTTTTCAAGAAACATGGCACGCAGCACGATGTTGGCGAGCTCGCTCATCCAGCGGTTTCCTGATACTTCAAATGCGCAGGCTGCGTTTCGAGCTCACTGTGGGGGCTGCGGTTTGCCTTATGACGCCAGGCAGCAACGCCCCAGATCAGCAGGCCGATGATGAAGAACGCGCTGGGTGCGTACAGCATCATCTCGTTGGGCGGATACCAGCCCCCCGATGCCGTGGTGGGAAGTATGGGCAGCTCCAGCAGCGTGCCGGAGCCGAGAGTTTCCCGGATTGCGGCCACCAGCAAAAGGATCCCGGCGTAGGCGGCGCCATTGCCAACCGCATCGGCGACGCTTTCCAGAGGCCCGTGGCGCATGGCAAACGCCTCCGCTCTTCCGAGCACGATGCAGTTGGTGATGATGAGTCCGACAAACACGGAGAGAACCTGAGAGATGTCCGGGGCGTACGCCTTGAGCGTTTCATCCACCACGATGACGGCGGAAGCGATGATGGTAACTTCCAGAATCAGGCGGATGCTGCGTGGCAGCACGCCTCTGAGCAGGCTCACCGCCAGGTTCGAAAACACCAGCACGCAGAACACGCTTGCCGCCATGATCAGGGCCGGTCGCAGCGAGCGCGAAACCGCCAGCGCTGAGCAAAGCCCCAGAACCTGGACGGTGATCGGGTTCTCGTCCAGCAGAGGTCGGGTCAGGTATTGGCGGTAGTTCATCTCGTTGTCGTCACCTTTCCATTGCGCTCATGGGGGGTTCAATGGCAGGGTCGACCCGCGCAGCGCCTGCAGCAACGGACCATAGCCCTGCGGTCCCAGCCAGAACCTTACGATGTTTCCCAGGGCCTCGCTGGTGACGGACGCGCCGGTGATCAGATTGACGCGGTAAGGGGAATCAGACGAACCCCGGGTCACATGGAGCTGAGATCTGCCGGTATCGTCGTAGACGCGCTTCCCTATCCAGGTGGACAGCCATTTCGGATCTTCGATGCGATCGCCGATCCCCGGGGTCTCGCCGTGACGGTAGACTTGCATGGCAGCGACGGTGCTGAGATCGCCGTTCAGTGCCAGGTAAGCGTAGATGGTCGACCACATGCCCTGGCCGTGAATGGGAAGCACCAGCCGATGCAGCGTCTGACCCTCCCAGACCAGATACACGGGCACGTATCGGGGCAGCAGGCTCGGCTGATCAGAGGTCGCCTCTGCCGAGACGTGAAGCAGCAGCGGAGAACCTTCACCCAGTGCCCAGTGGTCGTAGAGACGAGCGTCGCCCACAGGGCTGGAGTCGACGAAAACTTGGCTCGACATATCCACCATCCGAACGTCCAGGTCCAGATAGCGGCTTACGACCATTCTGTCGCTGACTGTCTCAGGCAGTTCGCCGGCGGCGGCGAGGACGGCACGATTGCGTCCCAGCTGTGCGTAGGCATCCTGGACCGGCCGCAGAAACTGGATGGCAAGCGAGACCATCGCTGAGCAGCCCAGGGCGACGGCCGCGGCGACGAGCAGGGTGCGACCGATCTTTTCAGTTGCCACGAGACCTGCCCCAACGGCTGCGGCGGTACAGATGACCCCGTACCACCAGGTAGTCGATCAGGGGCACCATCAGTCCCGCCAGCAGAATGGCGAACAGGGTGCCATCCGGATGCGTCGGGTCCAGCACCCGGATGAGCACCGCTAGCGTACCCACCATGAGGCCGTGCACCCATCTTCCATTTCGGGTCAGCGCCGCGGTGCCTGGATCGGTAGCGATGAAAACGACGCCGACAGCCAGCTCACCCACGACCAGGTGCCAGTACCAGGGCAGGGCGTTCGTCGGTGCTTCGCCAAGGAGGTTGAACAGCGTTGCACTCAGCATCACGCCCCCCAGCACGCCCAGCAACGTTCTCGGGGACGCCGCGCCCACGCGGACCAGGCAGAGAGCGCCAATCAGACAGGCCAGCGGAGAGGCGGCGGCGGGCGCGCTCGCGGTCGCGCTTCCCGTTTGCAGAATGGCCGCCGACCACCAGGCGCCAGGTTCGACCTCGCTCAGCAGGACGGAACTCTGTGTCAGTCCCGGATAGCTGAAATGGACGAAAAGCAAACCCAGCAGCGCAGGGTTGACCAGGCTTCGGCCGGTGCCGCCGAAAATGTGGTGGCCGAAGATGAGGCCGAAGCTCATGGCGACCGCCGCCAGCCACAGCGGGGTGGATAGCGGCAGCAGCAGGACGAACAGCCAGGGCGCCACGTACCAGGCAGGGTCGAAATTTCGGCCCCGCCAGCGTGCGAACAGGCTTTCCCAGAAAACGGAGACCGTCAGGGATACCGCCAGGAGTAGCAGACAGCTCGACACAGCGGCTGCGAACGCGTCCCGCGCGAAGAGGCCGGCCCCCAGCGCTGGAACAGCCGCAATGACGTACCACAGCAGGAGGCGGTGGGTGCTGGCCTGGCTCCTTGCGTGGGGCGGCCCCAGCGTTGCTGCAGTCACCGGGGCGAAAAAGCTGGCGCGCAATCCCGGGAGGCGGCGTCTCGACGTTGCGGCCCCGACTTCTGGCGCTTTGGGGCCCATCATCCCACCTTCTCCAGGGCTCTGAGGGTGTCGCGCAGCGCCGAGGCGTAGTCCAGTTTAGATGGGCAGACGTAGGCGCACAGCGCCAGGTCTTCCTCGTCCAGAGCCAGGCAGCCCAGGGCGGCGGCGGTCTCCGTATCTCCCGTCAGCAGGGCCCGCAGCAGTGGTACGGGCGGATCGCGAAGCGGCCACACGGCGTCGAAGGCTTCCACCGAGAGCATGCCGGTGGGCCAGCCATTGAGGCGGGTGGTGGGGACCTTGTTCTGGGGTCCGCGTCCCGCCGTGATCAGATCGGTGGCCAGAACGGCAAGCCGGCGCGCCAGTCCAGAGCGAATGTCCTCGGGTCGAGATTCCGGAATCAGGGTTACCTGGTTGTGGTAGCGCCCCAGGAAGCGCGTGTTCGGGTTGGCGCGACGGCCTGACAGCAGCGAGCCGGAAATAACCCGCACGTCTGGCGTGAATTCCAGGCCAAGCACATTGTGCAGATCTGCGCCTGATCGGGTGCGCACCAGTCGGGGTTGGGACGTGCCGGGCCCTGCCACCGAAATCACCCGCTCTAGGGACGCTTTGCCGGTTCTGAAAAGGTGGCCGATGCTCAGGACGTCCGGATAGCCGATGTACCAAGTGTCAGCAGCCAGTGATACGCCTGGCTGCAGAAAATGCATGTGGGTGCCGGGGAGTCCCGCCGGATGCGCGCCCGCGAACCGGACATGCTGCAGGTTATCAGC